>JAQGHP010000503.1 GCA_028288775.1 Phycisphaerales bacterium
GAAACAGGAGTATTCGAGATGACGCGCTGTCCTCGATGGGCATTGCTGATGTTGATGGCGCCGGCGCTCTTCACGGGCGGTTGCGGCTACCACATGAGCGGCGTCGGGGAGAACGACGCGAGCTTCCACAGTAAGACGCTTTACCGCGACGACGTGAAGACGGTGGCGGTGCCGATTTTTACCAATCGCACGAAATACACGGGCGTCGAGATGCCGCTGAGCAAGGCGGTCATCAACCAGCTCGAGTCGCAGTCGCCCTATAAGGTTGCGCCGCAGGGCCGGGCGGACTCGATCCTGGAGGGGGAGATCACCGGGGTTCGGATCGCGACCTCGAGCAACAACCGCGTGTCGGCGGTACCGCAGGAGCAGATTTATTCGCTGATCGTCAAATTCACCTGGCGCGACCTGCGCAGCGGCCAAATTTACACCCAGCGCACCAGCTTCGAGCAGACCGCGCCGTACTACCCGACCCTGGGCGAAGACCGCTGGGTCGGCGAGCAACAGAACATCGAACGACTGGCCCTGGCCATCGTGCAGGAACTCCAGGCGGACTGGGGCACGGGGAAGAAGTAGTAAGTGCAGAATGCAGAGTGCAGAGTGCAGAATTTGGGTTCAGGGTTCAGAGTTTAGGGTTCAGGAGGATCGAGCGGCCTGTGCTTTCAATTTGCATTTTGCAATTTTCACTTTGCAATTTGCAATCCGAGCAGTTGGAATTCCAAAATGCAAATTGACGCGAGCCTGAGTCTCCTCCGTTTGAGTACCTTCTCTCGAACCCTGAACCCCGAACCCCGAACCCTGACCCCTCCCGCCCCCCTAATTCCTCCCCCCTGCCTGCCCGATGAAGATGAAGCGGGGTTGCGCGGGTTGCAGGGTTTATCGCGGACTCCTGGCTTCGGTGGGTAGAAATGAGGGGGGCGACAACCTTATGATGTGGTCGGACGTATGACACAGGTGGCCGGGACGGGTAAGTTGCGGCCGCCGAGGCCTGTGAAATGATAAGGCAACCGCGCCGACCGCGGCGCGAAGAAGGACGTAACCACCATGGCAGAGCAACGACCAGACCGCCCCACGCCCAAGCGCCCCCGCCCCGGGCTTCCCAGCGGCGGCATTCGCTTTCAACGCGGGCTCTTTGGCTGGATCCTGTTTGTCGCGCTGGCGATCATGCTGTTCTCCTACGTGAACGGCAAAGGGCACGAGTACACCTCGATCCCCTTCAGCGAGTTCCTGACGAACATGCGGGCCGGCAAGGTGCAGAGCCTGACGGTCGAGGGTGACAACCTCACCGGCAAGTTCAACGAGCCCATCGTCATCAGCGGCCTCAAGGGCGGGCCCACCAAGATTCAGAAATTCCAGACGGACGCCCCGGCGAACACCCTGAACCAATGGCAGTTCGTCGAGTGGCTCGACAAGAATCGCGGCACCGCGACCGTCGAGGTCGTTAACACCAACAACATCCTGATGCAGGTGATCGTGCCGTTGGTGCCGTGGATCTTGATCTTCGGCTTCGTCTGGTTCTTCGTCTTCCGCCAGTTGCGCAATAGCGCGGGCGCGGGAGGCATGCTCGGGAACTTCGGCAAGGCCCGCGCCAAGGTTATGAGCAAGGAGCACACGAACATCACCTTCGACGACGTGGCCGGCATCGAAGAGGCCAAGGAAGAGGTGATGGAAATCGTGGAGTTCCTCAAGAACCCCAAGAAATTCCAGCGTCTCGGCGGCCGCATTCCCCGCGGCGTACTGCTCGTCGGCGAGCCGGGTACCGGCAAGACCCTTTTGGCCAAGGCCATCGCGGGCGAGGCCGATGTGCCGTTCTTCTCGATTTCCGGTTCGGACTTCGTGGAGATGTTTGTGGGCGTGGGCGCCAGCCGGGTCCGCGATCTGTTCAAGCAGGCCAAGGACAACAGCCCGTGCATTATCTTCCTGGACGAAATCGATGCCGTCGGCCGACGTCGCGGCAGCGGGTTCTCCTCGGGCGGGCATGACGAACGTGAGCAGACGCTCAATGCGATCCTCGTCGAGATGGACGGGTTTGATACCAATGACCAGGTGATTGTGTGCGCCGCGACGAACCGCGTTGACGTGCTCGATCCGGCGCTGACGCGTCCGGGCCGCTTCGACCGGCAGATCTCGGTGCCGCTGCCGGATGTGAAGGGGCGGTTGGAGATTCTGAAGGTCCATGCCCGCAAGGTGAAGCTCGGGCCGAACGTGGACATGTTGAAGCTGGCCCGGGCGACGCCCGGGTTCAGCGGTGCGGACCTGGCCGCGATCATCAATGAGTCGGCGCTTGGCGCGACTCTGGCGGGTAAGGAATACATCGAGCAGGACGATCTTGAGGAGGCGCGTGACAAGGTCCGCTGGGGCCGGGCGCGCAAGAGCCGCGTGATCGACGAAAAGGAAAAACTTGCGACCGCGTATCATGAGGCCGGGCACGCCGTCGTGCAGTGGCTGGAGAAAGACGCCGACCCGATCCATAAGGTGACGGTCATTCCGCGCGGCAACTACGGCGGCGCGACGATGGCCCTTCCCGAGAAGGACCGGATGAACTACTCGCGCAAATGGTGCATCGCTTCGATGAAAACCATGTTCGCGGGGCGCATTGCCGAGGAAATGTTCACCGCCGACATCAACACCGGCGCGATGAGCGACATCCGCCAGGCCAGCAGCATCGCCCGCCGCATGGTGCGGGAATGGGGCATGAGCGACCGCCTGGGCTTCGTGTACTACGGCGACGACGACAGCCGGCCCAACATGATGGGCGGTTTCGGCGACGGCCGCGAATACTCCGAGGAGACGGCGAAGACGATCGACGAGGAGGTCAAGAAACTGATCGACCGCCTGTACGACGAGACGCACAAGCTCCTGGAAGCCAACCGCGAGCGCGTGGAGGCGATGGCCAGGGCGCTGGTGCGATACGAGACGCTGGACGCCTCGGACGTGGACCGGATCATGCGTGGCGACACGCTAAGCAAGCCGACGGTCGGCGACCTGCTCGAGCGGGAAAACCGACGGGGCACGGTCATCGCCCCCGGCACCGACCCGAAGCAGCCGGACGTCCGCCCGGGCTTGGGCGGAGGACTCGGCGGGCTGCCGGCCCCCGGGTAATTGACTCGACGTAACTTTTGAAACAGCGATGGGGCGCCGAACCTTGGTTCGGCGCCCCATTTCATTTGGCGCGAAGACGCGAAGAAATGCGGGGAGGTGTCGCCACAGATAGACACGGATGAACACGGATGAGCAATGTAGGGTGGGCGTACTCGCCCACCGTCTTCTCGACCGGGCTAGGGCGCGAAGTCCAAATGGTAGGCGAGTACGCCCACCCTACACAGCTTCGCTCATGCTTACTTCGACCGGAGTACCGGCCGAACGTCGCGGGATACCGCGACCACGGGCGAGCCGCCCGTGCCACTACACGGGGTACCGTGACCCATGGGCGGGCCGCCCATACTACGGCAGAAGCCGGCCGCTCACGGAGCCCTCCATGCGCGGGTCGCATGGAATCGTCGGGGGAAACGTGTACAATCCGCCGTCGCGCTTCGTTGGAGGATTCCGGTGGCTCAGGCTGAAATCATTGTTGTTGACGAGAAGTTGTTGCCCAAGGCGGTGGAGTTGTACAACGCCTGCTTCCGCCCGAAGCGGGAGGCGGACTTTTTCAAACGCCGCTTCATGGGGCGGTACAACACCCTCACGCTGCTGGCGCGGATCGACGAGAGGCCGGTCGGGTTCTGGATCGGCTTCGAGTTGAAGCCGGGGATGTTTTACCACTGGATGGGTGCGGTGCTCGCCGACTTCCGGCGACAGGGCGTCGCCCGGCAACTCCAGGAGGCCCAGCAGGCCTGGGCCAAGGATCACGGCTACGAGTACATCCGTTGCGAGTGCATGAACCATCAGCGCGAGTTCGTCCATTTCGCGGTCGCGCTGGGGTATGACATCGTCGGCATCCGCTGGGATTCCACGCACGCCGATAACCTTGTGGTGTTCGAGAAGAATCTGGTGGATTGAGGCTGGGCATTAGGGCGCGAGCCGTTCGCACAACGCGCCTCGTCGGGTCCGCGCTGCGGGCCGCTTGTCCGCGGTTCGCGGAGGATGGTCGGCGATGCGGGCCCTACCAAATGCAACTCAGTCCGTGAGACTGGCGCGGAGTCAGGGGCTTTGAGTTTCGCGGGAATTGGTTACCGGTCCGTTTCGGCGACGCTCGGCGGGGTTGAGGCGGGTTCGGGTTT
>JAQGHP010000505.1 GCA_028288775.1 Phycisphaerales bacterium
GGAGCTGAAGGATGTGCAGGACTTGTCGAAGACCGCCGCGGACGGAAAGTCCACCGACATCGCGCTGGGCATCAACAAGACCGTCGCCTCCGCCACCCGTGACGACGCGGCGATCGTCGTCATCACCGATGGCATCGATAACACCTCGCCCGACGTCGCCGAGGCCGTCCGCGATTCACGCTACCCCGTTCACACGCTGCGCGTTGGCTCCGAGCAGACCGAGTCGGCGAACCTCGTGAACATCTCAGTAGCGGACGTGGAGGCGGCTGACGATTTCGTCGTCAACCATGAATCCATGGTCAAGGCGACCATCAAATCCACCGCCCTGCCCAACCGCGTGGTGGACGTGAAGATGGCCGAGGTGGACGACAAGGGAAAGGCCCTCGGCACGCCGGTCGTGCAGAAGCTGATTCTTCAGCCGCTCCCTGATGGGCAGCAGGTGTCGATGCCGTACAAGCCGGCGAGCGTGGGCGTGCATCGCGTGGCGGTGTGGGTCGATCCCGTGCCCGGCGAGCGCAGCGTCGTGGACAATCGCCAGGAATTCCAGGGCCTCGCGATCGACCCGCGCATCAAGGTGCTCTACATCGAAGGACGCGCCCGGCCGGAATATCGCGAGCTGAATCGAACCCTCAGCCGCGACCCCAACGTGGAAGTCGCGACGCTGCTGCGCGTGCAGAGAGACCGCTTCTTCGCCTCCGGCACCGTGGACGGCGACACCTTCAAAGGCATGCCCCGATCCCTGGAGGAGTGGAAGAAATTCGACGTCATCATCCTCGGCGACGTGGACGCCAGCTTCCTGCCGCAGGCCAAGCAGGAGGCCATTGAGCAAACCGTTCTCAACGGCGGCGCGCTGCTCATGATCGGCGGCCAGAACACCCTGGGCCCCGGCGGATACCAGGGCACGGCCATCGAGAAAGCCCTGCCCGTTCTCGTCGGCCCGATCAGCAGCCCACAGGAAAAATCCGAATTCGTCCCCCGCCTCACCGCCGAAGGCGCAGCGCACCCCGCAATGGAAGGCCTGCCCGATTTCTTCGGCACCGAGGACAAGGCGGGCGTGAAGCAACTGCCTCCCCTGCGGGGAAACGTCGTGGTGGCCGCTGCCAAGGGCGGGGCGCAGGTGCTGCTCACCCACCACGATCGCCCCGGCCCGGATGGCAAGCCGCAGATCGTGCTGGCGGTGCAGCGCTACGGCAAGGGCCGCTCTGCCGCGTTCACCGCGGACACAACCTATCTCTGGACATTACAAATGTACGCCATGGGCCAGGACAGCCCCTACAACCGCCTGTGGGGCCAGCTCGCCAGGTGGCTCGCCGGGGCGGACGTACGCAACCGCCAGAAGGGCGCGGGCCTCGAAGCGCTGCTCAACAAATCCGTCTACCAGCTCGGCGAAAGCGTGCGCCTCCGCGCCCTCGTCCGCGACGAGCACGGCGACGCCACCCGCTACGCGCACGTCTCTCTCAAGCTCACAAACGCCGGCGCGAAGGAAGAACAGACGCTGGGCCTAAACCCCGTCGAGCGCCACGCCGGCATGTACGATCTGGTCATCCCCCACCCGAATCAGGGCGAATGGACCGCCGAGCTGTCGGCGACCAAGGACGGCAAACCCCTGGGCAAGCAGTCGCTGAAATTCACCATCATCCCCCCCGCCGACGAGATGCTGAAGCTCGCCGCGAACCCGCAGCTTTTGGCCGCGGTCGCGGACGCCACCCGCGGCACCCACCGCGACCTCGCCGGCCTCCCGCAGCTTCTCGACGAGCTGATCCGCGCCGACAAAACCCCCACCGACAAGGAAACCTCGGTGAACCTGAGCAACTATCTCCGCGCGGCCCTCACTTTTACCGGCCACGAGCCCCAATGGCCCAAACGCACCGATCTTCCCATGCAAGCCGCGCTGGTGATCCTGCTCCTCGCCGCCGAATGGATGCTCCGCCGAAGGTGGCAGTTGGCGTGAGGGCGAAAGTAAAAAGTAAAAATTAGAAGGTAGAAAAATGTGGGTCAGTCGGAGCCACGCGCTGCGCGCGGTGACCGGCTTCCCTTTTACTTTTCCCTTTCTACTTTTTACGTTTGTCCCCATGGCTCGTCTCTCCGATGTCCGCAAGGTGATTAAATCCGTCGGCCTCATCCGATTCGGCATGCGCGTCTGGGACGAGGTGAACAAGGACAATCTGTTCGTCTGGGCCTCGGCGCTCGCCTATTCCTGGCTCTTCGCGATCTTCCCGTTTTTCCTGTTCCTTCTGGCGCTGGTGCAGCATCTGCCGCAGAATTCCACCCAGCGCGCCGAGGCGGAGATCACCAAAATCGTCGAGGAACTTTTCCCCCAGCCCGTGGCGTCGATGTTCCGCCGCAATATCAACGGCAACGAGCGCAACCTCCTCCACGAGCAACGCGGCACCCTGCTGTACGTTGGGCTAATCGTCGCCGTCTGGGCCGCCAGCGGCGGAACGGTCATGACCATGTCCGCCCTCGACCGCGTCTATGAAATCGAGAAAGGCCGCCCCGCCTATCAGCACCGTTTGCTCGGAATCCTGCTCACCATCGTCGTCATCGTCCTGCTCGTGGTGGTGGTCTGCCTTCTCCCAGTCGCCACGCTCGTCAAAGCGTGGATCATTCACGTCGGCGGAGTACAAAGCGGGTCGCCCGTATTAATCGTGTTCGACACGGCCCGGTGGTCGGTGTCGGTGCTATTGATGTTCGTGGTGCTGACCGTGGTCTACCACAAGGGCCCCGCCATCCGCCACCGCTTCGTCGCGATCACCCCCGGCGCGGTGTTCGTCGTCATCGTCTGGGTGGTGCTGGGATTGCTTTTCCGCCTGTACGTGGACCGCATCGGCGCCAAAGGCTACAGCAAAACGTACGGCGCGGTCGGCGCGGTAGCGATCCTGCTCCTGTCCTTTTATATCGACGCGCTGGTCCTGCTGATCGGCGCGGAGATCAACAGCGAGATCGACTTCGAAGTGTTAAAAGTCCGCCGGGGCACGCGCGATTTCCGATCCGCCGAGGACCTCTCAATGGGCGCCCCGACCGCCTGCTGACTCCGGCATGTGGCACAGCCGCCCCCGGCTGTGGTTTTCCTCGTCCGTCTACAGCGGAATCACAGCCCATGTGGCACAGCCGCCCTCGGCTGTGTCTTCATCTTCCGCCTGCGGCGGAATCACAGCCGAGGGCGGCTGTGCCACATGGCGGCT
>JAQGHP010000518.1 GCA_028288775.1 Phycisphaerales bacterium
GGTCCGCCGTTTTGCGATCGATGTGGGTTTGCTGGGCTGAGAGGGGGTGGCGGGTGGGACAGAATGGCGCACCACAATGCTCCAAATGTACACACACCCCCCGGGGTGGTGCATGCGGGTTTGCGGGAGAGTAAATGTTGAAACTCCCTGTCGATTTGTGTTAGGGTGGTTCGCCGGGGTCAATTCCAGAGGATCAGCCCTGGAGATCGGTCGGCATTGCCCATCACCGGCGGCGGGTTCCCTTGGCTTCGGGTTTGGCGGTCAGGGGATCTTCGGGCCAGGAGTGTTTGGGGTAGCGGATGCGGAGGTCTTTGCGGACCTGGAAATAGATCGACGTCCAGAAGCTTCGCAGGTCGCCGGTGATCTGTACGGGGCGGAAGTTGGGGCCCAGCAGGTGCAGCAGCACCGGCACGCGGCCGTTGGCGACGCGCGGGGTGTCGGTCCAGCCGAAAAGCTCCTGAAGGCGTACCGCAAGGATGGGGGGCTGGCCGGGCGCGTACTGAACGCGGATGTGGCTGCCGCTGGGGACTTCGATTTCTTGCGGTGCGTTTTCCTCCAGCATGCGGTCGAGGGGGTAGTGCAGTGTGCCTTGTAATAGTTGTAGAAGCGGGACGCCTTTCAGATCGTCGATGCTTTTTTTGCCGTGGAGGGCGGAGGCGAGTAGTTCGCCAAGCGTTTCGGGGGAGGGGTCGGGCCAGGGGTGTTCGGGCATGGCCTGGCGGAGCAGCGCCAGCCGGGCGAGCCAGTTCGCCGCGGCCTCGTCGGCAGCGAAGATTTCCGCCGCCCGCGGGCGCAGGGCCTCGGCCAACACGCGCTGCGCCTGCTCGGGATCGACCGGCGCGTTGCGGTCTTCGCGGAGCAGCAGGTCGCGGTAGTAGACGGCGTTGACGCCCACCACGCGCTGGCGCTGGGAGTCGAAGACGACCGAGCGCTCCCGCCGGATGGATTCGGGGAACAATTCCTCCAGCCATTGCACGTCGATCGCGCTGGCGACGCGGACGAGCGCTTCGCGGGTGATGCGGCGCTCGTCCTGCCTGGCGTCGAGGGCGAGAAAGAATTCGGCCTGCTTGACCGCCGACTCCCGCGCCAGGCGCACGCCCCCGCCGCCCACCATCACCGCGGCGTCCGGGTCCGCGCCCCGCCGTCGGGCGACCCGGTCCGGGTACGCCAGCAGCGGCAGCTTGAGCAGCGCGTCTTCATCGGGAACGTCCGCCGGTGACCTTCGCGCCGGCGGCCGCGCGCCGGTCGGCAGCAGGCGGGAACCCAGGCGCTCGAGTTCATCCCGCGCGCGGGCAACCTGCCGGGCCGCGCCGGTGTCAACGCCCAGCGACCGCGCGCCGGGGCCGAAGCGGTCCTGTTCCGCGCGGGCCAGGAGATCGAGTCGGATCAGAACGTCCGAAGACGCCTGCACCGCCGGGCGGAACATCGCGGAGGGGTCATAGGCACTCGCGCGGACGATGTCCTTTTCCGAAAGCAGAGCGGCGACGGCCGCGCCCTCGGGAAGTAGTCCCTGCCCCGCCGCGGCAATGAGCAGCCGCCCGAGGCGCGGATGCACGGGCAGCGAAAGCAGCCGCGTGCCGATCGGCGTGATCCGCCCGTCGGCCTCTGACGTGAGCGCGCCGAGCATGGCCAGCAGGCGCTCGGCCGCGGCGAGCGTTTGTTCCGGGGGCGGGTCGTACCAGCCGAAGGCGCGCGGGTTGGTCTTTCCCCACGCGTGCAGCGCGAGCACGGTCCCGCACAGGTCTACGCGCTGGATCTCGGGCGTTTCGAAATCGGGCATGGCGCGGTCTTCCTGCTGCGACCACAGCCGCACGCAGCGCCCGGGCGCGGTGCGCCCGGCCCGACCGGCGCGCTGCGTCGCCGAGGCCTTGCTGATGCGCATGAGCTCCAGGCGGTCGAGCCCGCGCTGCGGGTCGTACCCGGCGACGCGGGCCAGGCCGCTGTCGATCACCGTGCGGACGCCTTCGATGGTGAGCGAGGTCTCGGCGATGTTGGTGGAGAGGATCACCTTGCGCTTTAAAGCGGGGCGCAGCGCGGCGATCTGCTCGTCGCCGGTGAGGCTGCCGTGGAGCGGGACGAGCAGGAGGTCTTCGCGATGTGCGAGAGTTTCGAGCCGCTGCGCGGTCCGGCGGATTTCCTCCACGCCGGGGAGGAAGACGAGGATGTCGCCGGGGTCGTGGGGGGAAGAGGAGGACGCGGGGACGCGGGGACGCGGCGACGCGGGGAGGGGGGTCGGGAAGCCGACGGGGGCGCGGGGATCGGGAACGAGCGGGAGGAGTCGTCGGGCGCGTCGTGGCTTGAGGCGGTGAGAAGGTCGGTGAGCGCGTCGGCGACGCGATCAGGGATGTCCTGGGCGCGGCCGGCCGGGGCGGCGTTGGCGTAGGTGATTTCGATGGGGAACGTGCGGCCTTCGGTGCGGATGATCGGGCAATCGCCCAGGAATTTGGCGACCGGCTCGGCCTCCAGCGTCGCGGACATCACAATGAGGATCAGGTCGTCGCGGACCGTCTGGCGGATTTCGCGCAGCATTGCGATCGACATGTCGGTATGAAGGCTGCGCTCGTGGAACTCGTCGAGCAGCACCGCGCCGGTGCCTTCGAGGAATGGGTCTTCCAAAAGCTGGCGCGTCAGAATGCCTTCGGTGAGGACGCGCAGCCGCGTCTCGGGGCCGATCCGCTTTTCGAAGCGGATGTGGTAGCCCACCTCGCGGCCCAGCGCCCAGCCGTTCTCGTCGGCGATCCGCTGCGCGCTGGCCCGCGCCGCGACCCGCCGGGGCTGGAGCATCACGAGATTGGGATGCCCGGCGGACAGCAAGCCGGCCCGCAGAATCGCGGGCGGCACGCGCGTGGTCTTGCCCGCGCCCGGCGGGGCGACGAGCACCAGCGACCGCGCCGCGCGCACCCGCGCGACAATCTCAGGAAGATGGGAATCGATCGGCAGCGGCGTCATAACTTCAGGGCGGGTACTGTACAGAACGTGCCGGTGTTGGTGTAATCCTCGCGCAGGGGTCGTAGCGATCGTGGGGATCGTTACCGTTCGCAGGGCGCAAGTCCGTCCGGGCAACCGCCGTTTACAGATTGGGGAAACAGATGGATCCGTTCTTTTCCGTAGGGAAGCTCGGCGAGTTTACCGTCGTCGAATTCAAGACCGCATCACTGATGAACGCGATGGAGCTCGAGCGCATCGCGCAGGGCATCTACCGCCTCGTGGACGAAGGGGGCGCCAAGCTCCTGCTGATGGATTTCACGCCGGTCGAATACCTTTCCAGCCAGGCGATCGGCATTCTCGTCGGGCTCAACAAGAGGCTTTCGCAAGTCCCCGGCAGCAAGCTCGCGCTCTGCGGGGTGCGGCCCCAGTTGATGCAACTCCTCAAAATCACGCGCCTCGACCGCATGCTGAAAGTATTCAAAACGCAGCAGGACGCGGTGAAATAGAACTTTGCCGCGCGAGGACTGATCGCCAATGAGGCTCGGAGCCCACGGGGGCCTCTTCAGCCTTTCCTGATGGTCGCGCTGGCTGCGTGTCTCTGGCTTGGAAAGAGTGGAATGCCAGGACACCACGCGCTGCGATTGCAGTGCGTGCGCAGTTCCCCCGCAAGCTCAGGCTGGTCATAATGAATGGCCGGGCCCGCGGCGCTCCCTCGCGCGAGGGGACTGCCTGCGGCTCGCTTGCTCTACCGAGGAGCTATCATGCGCGGAGCCTTTGGTCTCGTGAGCCTGCTGGTTGTCGCCGCGATCGGGTGCTGGCTGTTTGTGACTTACAACAAGCCGGTGCTCGACGCCGGCCGCAAATCCCACGACGAAGCGGCGCAAATCAGCGGGCGGGAAAATGACGGAACCCCCATCGGCCAGACGTTCGTCACCGACCCCGAGGACAAGGGCGGCCACCTCAACGACCTGCTGGTAAAGAGCGTCGCCCCCGGCGGCGCGATGGAGACTTACTTCGGCCTCAAGGCCGGGGACCAGGTCACCGCCATCGGCTCGATGACCGTCCGGGACTTGAATGACGACGCGGGGCTCGCCCGCGCGATGATGGAAGAGTCCTACCAGCGCCGTCAGCCGCTCGTCGTGTTGCGCAACGGGACGCAACTCACCCTGCCGGCAGACCCCAACGCGCCAGCCCCGTCGCCCTCTCCGACGCCTGCGCCCAGCGCCGCCCCGGCCCCTGTCAGCACTCCCGCGAGCACCGCGCCCCCGGCAACGCAGCCCAAGCGGCGCGGGATTTACGATCAACTCGATCTGATCCGCCAACCGCAGCAGGATCAGTGAGATTCGATTTCGGGTGAGCGCTCAGTTAACAGGAACGCCCGTCCACCGCTTGCGATTTCGCGATTGTTCCTGGAGAGCAATCGCGAAACCGCAAGCGGCGGACGGGCGTGTTTTGTTGGGCGATGCGATTCCCGCCCTACTGCAATTTTGTCATCGGTAACTTGCTGAGGTCCTTGATCTGCTGCCCATCCGCGGTCAGCTCCTTGGGCGTGGTGTTCACGGGGATCAGGTACGCGATGACGATCTGCGACGGCTTGCCCTGCGTGGGGACGGGATTTACCAAGTCGGCGGCCAGGGGGTACTCGATGCTTCCGTCGTAGCGGGCGAAGAGCTTGTCATCGGCGCCATCAGTGACGATGGCCCAGATCCCGGCGGGCGCGTGCGCCGCGCCGGCGGAATCCACCATCTTGATGTCGGGCGATTTCTTCGCCCACGCCCAGGCGTCCGCCGGCGTGCCCGAGAGCACCTGCACCAGGATCTGCCCGTCGGGGACGTAGAGCTCGCGGGTCTTGAAGTCGCCGGTGCCCAGCTTCTCCGCGGCCATCTGCGGGTCGACCTTCAGGTGCTGGAATTTCTTCTCCTTGAGCGTCGCTTCCTCGATCGCGCCGGGGATATTAATGAGGGGTTTTTGCACTTCGGAATTGGGCATCCCGACCGCGACGGGGAGGAGATTGGACTGCTTCAGGGCGGTGACGTCCAACAGCTTGCTTGCGCCCTGGTCGGCGGTGGGATTCGCGGGATTAGGCTGGGGCGGGGCGACCGGCTGCACGGGGGGCGGCGGGGGCGCGGGCTGCGCCGCGGCCTGCGCCTGTTTCGGAAATTCGTCCGATTCCTTGTGTATCGCGCCGACCGCGAACCGGGACGTTAAACCGCCAAGCCCGTCCTTGTCCATCGGAGGCGGGGTCCACGCCGCGAGCGACTTGCCGCCCAGGTCCAGGCGGGCCATCCGCTTCACTTCCAGGAACGTCCCGTCCACAATCTTTTGTCCCTTGTCGCCGGCGAGAAATCCGTCCTTATCAACGGCGAAGGCCAGGTCCACGCACGCCTGCTTTTCCTTGGGGCTGACGAACAGGAAGTCGTCGGGCTTGTTCAGGTAGAGCGTCAGGCCGTCGGGCGCTTTCTCGACTGTGCCCAGGGGGAAATAATCGGCGGGAGTCTTTTCGCCGGCGATCGCGTCGAACTTGCGGGCCACCAGTCGGACCGATCCGGTGCTGAACCGCACCAGCCAATCCTCGTGGTCGGCGGCGTCCTTGCCGAACAAGACGCGCACGACGATGAGCACCTGGTCCTTGCTGTTCTCCTGGTCCTTGCCCGCGGCCGCGATAAACGTTTTCTTCGGGTCCGGCGTGTTCTTCGAGCCCGGCAGCGCGGGGACGGGTGTGCTAATCGTGTCGACAACCGCCAGCCCGGACTTGGGGAGACCGGCGCGGATGCCATGGGGTTCCATGTCGGCCAGGCGCACCCTGCCCACGAGGTAGACGCCCTCGATGGACACGTTGGGTTCGCCGTTCCCTTTTTCCATCGTGACGTGCCCGCCCCCGGGCTGGATTCCCAGGCGCTGGCCGTAGGCTTCCGTGAGGAAATCCGGATGGACGTCGGAGAGGGGCTGATCGCCCTGCAGCGACCCGGCCTCGCTGAGTCGGCGGACGGCGGCAAGATACATGTCGTCGACCGGCGGATAGAGGATCTTCCGGCCGACCGGGTTGAAACGCCCGGCGTCGTCGGAAATGAGCACGTCGTTTAACGTGGCGTCCTGGTTCTGGCGGCCGTTGCGGGAGACGATGGCCGAGCTGTCCATCACCTCGAAGCGGCTGTACATGCCGATCGTCGGGCCGAAAGGCAATTCCTGGGCGGCGACGGCAAACACGCCCGTCGCGAAGATGCCTGCGACCAGGCCCATCAACGCCCCGCCGAGCTTGTCGGCGGCGGCGGGAAGCTGGACCGCGCCGGGGATCATCTTGTCAAATGCCACCCGCAGCACAAGGTAGATGACGACGAACAACACGACGAGTGTCATCGCGTGGGCGTAGTCCGCCATTCTCCCTTGCAGGTATTTCTCGACGATCACCTCGTGCCAGGAAAAGGCCAGCACCGCCGCCACGACCGTCAGCACCGCCGACAGCACGGAGCTGAAAAACCCTTGCAGGTAATGAAAGAACACGATTGCCGCGAGGAGGAGAATGATGACGACGGTGAATACCATGCGAGCCTCTGCGTAGGGGCGAACCTTCTTGCCGCCCGGTTCTGTTTGATCAGGTCGCGGCAGGACGCTTCGCCGCGGAAGGGGCCGCAGGGCGGCCTTGCGGTGCGGAGGGGGCGGTCGTGCCGGCCCCGCCGTCGCCCGCCACTTTCAATACGCGCTGGACTTCCTGCACGCTGGTGTCGCCCTTCTCCACGAGGGCAAGCAGCTCCTCCTGGAGGTAGCGGCCGCGCTGCTTGCGGAAGGCTTGGGCCAGCGGACGGCCCGCCTCGACCGCGGCGCGAATCTCATCGTCCACCACCAGCAGCTCGAACGCGCCGGTGCGCCCCTTGTACCGCATCTCCTGGCAGAACTGGCACAGCACCGGCTGGCCCTTCTGGTCGCGGAGCGTTGCCTCGCGTGCGCGGTACAGCGTCGTCACTTTTTCCGGGTTGAGATTGAGCTTGCGCAGGACGGCGGGGTCGGGGTTAAACGCCTCCTTGCAGGCGAGGCACAGCCGTCGAAGTACGCGGCCGTTGATGACCAGCTTCAGCGCCTCCGTGGCCAGGCGGTTGTCACCCACCAGCTTGCGCCACTGCTCGAGCGCCTCGAACGTGCTCGACGCCCGCAGGCACACGTACGCCCGCTTGCCCGCCTTGCCGTAGGCGATCAGTGCCGCGGCGCTCTTGGCGTCTTCCACCTTGCTTATCCCCAGGATGTCCGGCTCCTGGCTGATGACCCAATCCACGAGCTTCAGTTCCTCCGCGCCGGTCGCACCGGGGGGCAGCTTGTTCTGTGTGATGCCTTCGAGGTCCTGTTCCTGGTCGCGCTCGATCGTCTGGATGTGCTGAAGGAAGGCGTCGTGGGCCTTGAGGATGCCGTAGAAAAGGCTCGTCAGCCCGTGGCCCTTGGGCGCGCTGACGAGTACCACGCCGTCCGTGTTCTCTTTGATGAGGCTGGTCAGCAGCGTCTTCTGGGCGTCGGTGAGGCCCAGCGTGTCGATGGTGTAATCCTGACGCTTTTTGGGGTCGACCAGTAGCCGCATGTATTCCCCGGCGGTGTTGCCGGCGGTCTGCATGCGCATCTCCGTTTTCGTGCCGTCCAGGTTGACCTTCAATGTGCCGGTCTGCGGCTTGCGCTTGTCTTCCACCGCGAGCCCCGCCGCCCATTTGAGATAGGAGATGGCCGCGGCCCCGGCGGTACGATCGAGCTCCGCGCCGCGATAGGGGAAGTTGTCCACCACGTATTTGACCGTCAACCCCTCGCCTTCTGGCGCGATGTCGATTTGCTGCGTTCCCTTTTGCAGCGGCTCGGTGAGGGATTTCTGCACCGCGTCATACGCCACGCGATCGGGGGATTCTTCCTCGGGCACGGGCAGCGGCTTGTTGTCCTTGGAGAAGACCTGCACCTTCCCCGCCTCGGATTTGGTTTCCTTTTTGCCCTTGAAGCTCTTGAGCCAGAGCTTGAACTGCTTCTCCAGGTCGTCGAGCCCGACCTCCTTGCGGCGGACGGTGAGGTACACCCCGCTCTCCGCCCCCGCCACCACCAGCAACGCCGCGAATGAAAGCCAGAAGGTCGGGAGATAGAAGAACAGCGCGTACGCCAGCATCATCCCCGAGACGTTGGCGAGATTGAATTTGATTCGCGGCAGATGTGCCGCGGGCGCGTCCTTGTCGGCCCAGGTCAGCAAGCGCGCCCATACCGCCAGAACCAGCAGCGCGGGGATGACCTTCAGGGTACTGACGTACCCTCCGCCCGGCACCGCCGCTAACACGAGGTCGAATCCCATCAGGTCTCCTTGGAGGCCACCCGCCATGCGAACAACAGAACGATTTCAGAGCCTCGCATTGTAGCCCGACGCGCCGAGGACTTGAAGGGCTCTCCGCGCGAAAGTGCTGAGTGCCGGGCGCTGAGGTGGGAGGAAGAGGCCCAAGCCATGTAGGGTGGGCCCACTCGCCCACCGTTTGCCTTCGCGCGACCAATGGTGGGCGAGTACGCCCACCCTACCGAGTTTTACTCGAGTTCTCAGCACCCGGCTCCGTGCGCTCTTCTACTGGCTTCTGGCTCCTGGCTTCTACCTCAGCATTTAGCACCCACCCAGCACTAATCGAGAGGGATGGAAGAATCCCCCTCGGCGCGCCTTTGCGGCCGGGCCGCCGGCCGGTCGGGGGCCGGGCCGCCCTGGCCCGTGTCGCGGGTGCGGGGCTTGGGCTGCTCGCCACTGAGGGGCACGATGACTGTTTCCTTCTCCCCGCCCCGCCGGATCACATCGAAGCTGCGGCCAAGGTCTCCCGCCAGTTCGGTCACGGTCAATCCGCCCGCGCTGAGCACGAGCAGCAGAATGGCCCCGACTTGCAGCAGCCCTTCAAACGCGGCAGCGAACCGGCTGAACCCGGGGGCGTCGATGATTGTCGCGAGACTTTGAATCAGGATCACAAGCACCACAAACGCCAGCGCCGCCCAGAACTGCGGGCGGTTCTTCACCAAATGCGGGTAAATGATGCAGACGAAAATGAAGGCGACGATGGCCGTGGTGACGCCTTCGGCAGCGGTAGCGTGTTGCATGGGAAAAGGATACCAAGCGGCACGAGGAAGAAAACGGGCAATTCGCGAAGAGCCTCGGCACAAGAATGACCCGGCGGGCTACGGCGCAGCTTCCCCCGCCTTGTCTTGCACGCCAAAAGTCTTGTCGGCCCAGCTCACCGGCGTAGAGGCAAACAGCCCGCGCCAAGTCCGCCCTCCGGGCGCATCGGCGGTGCGGACGCACACATCGGCCGCACTCGCGGGCGTCGTGCCCGCAGGCACAAGTAGTACCTCCCAGCCGAACAAATCCACCGGCGGCATGCAGTAAGGCGCGGGCTCGGCCCAGAGGGCCAGCGTCCGCGCACCGTGCTCGTTCTGGATTTGCAGCAAACGCGCGGCGGCGATGCGCGACGTTTCGGGGCGGCTGTCGCGAATGAATCCCCGAAGGTAAAGCAGCCCGGGGAAGGCACTGGTCAGGATCAGCAGCGCCAGGACACCGACGCTCGCGCGGCTCGTGTGCGTGCGGTGAAAGATACCTGAAGGCTCTTGCGGATCGGGAACTGGCGCGCGAATGGGGTCCCGTACTCTGGGGAGAGGGTTAGACTTCGGCGTGCTCATTCGAGCCGGGTAAGGGGCCTTGGAGGGTTCAAAGGTTGAAGGGGTCAAACGTTCATGAGCACCAACCCTTGAACCCTTGAACCCTTGAACTCTTGAACCTTTCCGCTCCCCCCGCCCTTCTCTGCCGAACGTGATTGAGACCGAGAACGACCCCGTCACAAACGTCGCCACCCCCACCACCGCCTCGACGGCCAGAAAAATATCCGGCAGCAGCGCGAAGCGTGCATACTCCGCCTGCTTCCCCGCCGCGAACGCGAAGAACTGCACAGCCCCCGCCGCGGCGGGAAGCGCCAGCAGCAGTCCCGTCGCACGGCGGCGGATTGCATCACCGTCCGTGCGGTCGCGCAAGCGCACCGCGCGCATTCCAAGGGCGAGCGCCCCCGCCGCCCCGACAATGGCCAACACGGGCGACATTCCCGCGGCAATCATCCAGCAGCCATCCGCCAACGCCGAGCCTTCCGCGCCGCGGTGGTAAATCGCCGAGCCGTTCGCGAGGTTGTTGCCGAAATTCGACCGGAGAATGTCGCGATGCCACAGGAGGTTGATGCCAACGTACGGATTGGTCGCGAGGTACACGCCCGTCGCAAGGAAACCGGTCAACAAAACGATCCGCATCCGCTCGCGCCATGGTGTCGGCCGCAGCAGCACCATCCCCGGCAGGATGAGCATCACCGGGAGCGAAGTAAGGACCATCCCCACCGCCGCCCCGCAGAGCGCCCCCGCCATCAGCCACGCTTTGCGGGTCCCGGTTTCGACGTATCGGGCTGCGGCCAGCACCGCCAGCAGCATCAACACCGCCCCCGGCAAATGCGGCTTGGCCTCGTGGGCCGCGTTCACGACCACGGGCATGAGCATGAAGCAAAGCGCCGCCAAGGATGGGAAAATCCACCCGCCGACGATCCGCGCCACGATCCGGTAGATCGCGACGACGCCCGCCAGCCCCCATATCGCCGTGTAGAACCGCGCGACGATGTAGAAGCGTCCGAATTCCTGCGGGTGATCGAGATACCACGCCACATCCGGCCGAAGCTGCACGAAGCCCAGCTTGCTCGCGGCTTGCAGAAGGGCTCCGACGGGATACACCCAAAGTCCGCCGTATTGGTAGAGCTTGGGATCGAGCTGCCCTTGCCGCGGCTTCATCCCGGCCAGAGCACGCAGGGTGATCATCTCATCGGGCTGGTAGGAAAACAGGCGGTAGCGCCGGACGATCTCCGCCCGCTTCGCGTCGGTGTCGTTGAGTACCAGAACGGTGTCCCGGCGGGTGAGCGGGTTCATCGCCACGTCCGCGGCCAGATGGGCATGCTCCTCCCACCCCCCCGCCAGCGCCACGATCTTTTGGCCGGGCCACGGCTCCGCGCCGCCGAACAAGAACGCGTCCGCCGACCGCGACGGGAGCCCCCATTGGATGCCGGTAAGGAAGACGCACGACGCGAGCGCCAATAGTATCGGGAGTGCAAGTCGGCCCGGATTCGCGCCCATGTTCGCGAGTGTACCGCGATTCTTGACGCATGCGATGGGGACGACTAAGGTGTTCCCCCTTCCGGCAGGGTAGGCGGATTTACTCACCAACCCTTGCCGAAGAACCGACTTTGTGCAAAATGTCACGAAGTCTCTGTCTGGAGTAGATATGCCAGACGACGGCAGTTGGGCCGAGGGCCTCGCACACGGGTTCGAGGTTGCGGTCGGCATCGGATTGGGCGCGCTGGTAGGTGCCTGGTGGGACCGGCATCATGGCTCAAGTCCATGGGGCCTGCTCATCGGATTGCTCCTCGGGTGCACGGCCGGGATGTATCTGCTGATTAAGGAAGTCAGCCGATCGAATACAAAGAAATGACCGCCGTGAAATCCCTTGTATTGATGGTCCTCCTGCTCGCCGGCATGGCGGCCATCGGAATCACCGGCTGCAAGATCAGGGGAGTCGATCCGCGGCTCAATGATCTATCGCTCGCCTGCGTAGTCGCCCTCGCGGCGGCGACCTTGGCGCTGATCCCGGCGCTGCTCCAGCGGAACGTCGCCCAGACCGCTGGGATGTTTCAGGCGTCGCTCATCGGGACCGTGTTTCACCTGGGCCTGATATTAGCAGCGGGCCTGATTCTGGTGATGACGAAGCGGGCGACGACGCCGTTCGTGTTGTGGCTGCTGGGCGCTTACTGGGCGACGCTGATCGGCCTTTGCGTGGTGTTCGCGAAGTTGATCCGATCGGCCCCGACCCCGGCGAAGAAATGAACCTGCTTTAACGAGGCATTGGCGACGATGCATTTGCTTTCGGCATTAGACCCTCTCGAACACGTGCTGCCGCACGATATCTTCAGCTTCCACGGGCTGCACTTCAACAACCACATGCTGATGGCGCTGATCGCCGCGCTGCTCATGCTGTGGATCTTTCCGAAACTCTTCAACCGGCCCCAGGTCGATGCCCCGAAGGGCGCGACGAATTTCTTCGAGGCGATTCTCGAATTCCTCCGTATCGAGGTTTTCCGCCCGGCCCTGAAGGAACACACCGACCGCTTTGTGCCGTTCCTGTGGTCGCTGTTCTTCTTCATCCTGTTCTGCAATGTGCTCGGTGCGATTCCGATCTCCGAATTCATTGAGCTGATCACGCTGGGGAACGTCAAGCACATAGGCGGGGCCGCCACGGGCGGGATCTCCACCACCGCCGCCCTTGCCATCGTCGCGTTCTTCTTCATCCACGCCCAGGCGATCGACACGATCGCCCGCGACCTGATGAACGGCACCTATGGCAAGCACGGCCACCACGAAGAGCACAGCAGCGACGGCCACGCCGGCCATGAAGCCGCCCACGACCTCGAACACGCGCGCTCCGAAGCCCTTCCCGCGGACGTGAGTGGAAACCTCCGGGCCCTCGGCGATCCGGTCGGCCACTATGACGACGACCGGCATTACAAGAAGCACGCCGACACCGCCCACGCTACGGCGGAGACCGAGTCGCGCAAAATGACGCCGCTGGCTGCGATCTTACTTGCCATCCCGCTTTATCTTTGGAATTTCGCCCCTCACCCGTTCCGCCCCCAGGAGGGTGAATCGAAGGTGAAGTGGCTGGCCGACATCCCGATGTTCCTGTTCCTGCTCGTCCTGGAACTCATCGGCGCGATCATCAAGCCCTTCGCGTTGTGCGTTCGTCTTTTCGCCAACATGGTCGCCGGGCACATTCTGCTGGCGGTGTTGATCGGGTTGATCGTGACGGTGCCGACCATCGGCCTGCGGCTGCTCGTGGGCGCGCCGATCGCGGGGCTGGACCTGGGCATTCAATTACTCGAAATTTTCGTGGCGTTCCTGCAGGCGTACATCTTTACGTTCCTCACGACGCTGTTTCTCGCCAGCGCCGTGGCGCCCGAGCACTGATCCTCGTCGGGGCAGCCGGCCCCCGGCGTTCCAAACACCAAAACCGGCATTATCAATCACCGTCGCCGTCGGCCATTTCCTTTTCGGCCGTGCGATGGAATTCAGGGCCGTAAGCCCGCACTAGGAGTTCGCAATGCTCGCTACCATGATTCTGCCCGTCCTCGCCGAAGTCGGGGAAAAGGGTCTCGCAATTGCCGGCGCCGGCATCGGAATGGGCCTCGCCGTCATCGGCGGCGGCCGTGGCATCGGCCAGATCGGCGGACAGGCCGTCGAGGGCATCGCCCGGCAGCCCGAGGCCGGCGGCCGCATCGGCACCAACATGATCATCGCCGCCGCACTCATCGAAGGCTTCACCTTCACCGCCATCATTCTGGCGTTCGTGCTGGCCAACAAGGCGTAACACACGGCCGCCGGGGGAACACCCCGGCGGCCGTCTTTCTCTCTTTGCCCTTTCGACGCCCTTTTGAGGTCGGCCACGATGCGATCGAAATTGATTAGCCGCTTAGCTCCCTTCCTGCTGCTCACGCTTTTGGCCGTCCCGGCCATGGCCGAAGAAACCCACGGCGCACCCGCCGAGGCGCAGCGCAGCCTCCTCGACCTGGACATGCAGTCCGCCATCTGGGTGCTGGTTATCTTCATCGTCCTCGCCTGGATCCTGTATCAGAAGGCGTGGAAGAACGTGCTGAAGGGCCTCAAGGCCCGCGAAGAGCGCATCCGCAACGACATCGCCCAGGCCGAGCAGGCCCGCCTGAAGGCCGAGGCCACGCTCAAGGACTTCAACTCCCAGCTCGCCACCGCCGCCGCCAAGGCGCAGGAGATCATCGCCAAGGCGACGATCGACGCCCAGGCCGTCGGCGACCGCATCCGCGTGCAGGCGCAGAAGGAAGCCGAGGAAGCCAAGGAGCGCGCCACCCGCGAAATCGACGAAGCCCGCGACCAGGCCCTCCGCGACATCTACGAGCAGGCCGCCACCCTCGCGACCAGCATCGCCGAGAAAATCCTCCGTCGCAGCCTGAATCCGGACGACCAGCGCGACTTGGTTGCGCAGAGTCTGGAGCAGGTGCAGAAGGTGAATCGGGGATAAGGAAGAAAGTTGCTGGTTTCTGGTTGCTAGTTGCTGGTGAAGACCGGCTGCTGCATTTACCAGCAACCAGTAACCAGCAACCAGCAACAGGAAAAGAATGGCACGAACGAAACACAATTCCCCCCTCGCCCTGACCTACGCCCGGTCATTGCTGGAGCTGGCAAACGAGCAGAAACAGGCGGAGGAGACGGGGCAGGAACTTGCCGGGCTCGGCGAGATCCTCGCGGCCAACCCGGTGTTCCGCGATTACCTGGCCGACCCGGCGGTGGGAAAAACCGAGCGCAAGGCGGTCATTGAGAAAACGTTTCGCGGCCGCGTCTCGCCGCTGGTCTATAATTTTCTGGGCGTCATGAATGGCCACGGCCGCCTGGGCGTTCTGGGGCAAGTCGCCTCGGCGTTCCGCGACCTCCTCGACGCACAATTGGGCAACATCGAAGTGGGCGTCACGTCCGCGTTGAAGCTCAGCCCCGATCAACTCGAACAAGTCCGCCAGCGCGTCAGCAGCGCCCTGGGCAAGAACGCCATCATCCGCGAATTGGTGGACGATTCGATCATCGGCGGGCTGATGGTCCAGGTCGAAGACCGCCTGATCGACGCCAGCGTCCGCAACCAGTTGCAGGCAATGAAACGCCGGCTCCTCGCCGGCTCGCGCCGCGCCAGCCACGCGACCGCGTAGGCATGTGGCACAGCCGCCCCCGGCTGTGTTCCGCCGCAGGCGGAAGAA
>JAQGHP010000528.1 GCA_028288775.1 Phycisphaerales bacterium
CGAATGCAGACGTTCACGCCGCCATCTGCCTGTTGGGCGGCTGGGCGATGGTAGTGCTCCTCTCCAGGGCCCGAACCGCAAGCGTCCGCGCTTAGTCAAATGAGGGGGGCGGTTTCTTGGGCGCGCGGATTTCGATCGACGGCGCCTTCTCGTCGTCGCCTACCATAATCACAGGCTTGGGTCCGATGACGACCGTCGCCGGGTGAGGCGGGACCCTTGGCGTTGTGATTGGGAGGAATCCGGTTTGAAAACCTTCGCCGACATCGCGGCCCGCGCCCGTGAGCTTCATGCCGCGGAGGCGTTGCCGATGCGGCAATGGACGCTCCCGCTGATTTGCGATCACCTGGCCAAAGCGATGACCGACAGCACCGGCGTGCTGGGTCCGGGGCCAGTTCGCAAGCCAACGCCGTTGTATGAGCGGGTGGCCGGGCGTTTTTTGGTGATCACCTGCGGGGTGATCCCCAAAGGCCGAAAGTCGCCGGAACGTGTTTTGCCGCGGGCTGACGTCACCTGGACCGACGCCATCAACGGCCTGGACGACGCCGTCGCCCTCTGCCGGCGCAAGGCGCAAAGCGACGAGCCGTGGCTGGTTCATCCCCTGCTCGGCATTTCCGACGCCCGGACGTGGCAGCGCTTTCACATCGTCCACGCCCGCCACCACTTCGGCTGCCTGCGACTGCCGGTGGAATAGAGGGATGGTGATCCACACATAATGTCCTGAGCAATGAACGGCGCTTGCCCTCTCTGCGCGTTCATCCTTTATGGTGAAAGCATATTTATGCTATGCCGGCTTGTGACCCCTTTTCCATGATCCCCTTTTCCATGATGGGCACGATGGTGCGCGAGAGCGAATCGCAAGCGTCCACCTTGCCATCGGAGGATATCGTTTATTGCTCACTCGAATTGGCTCCCGGCCCCTTATCCGCAACCAAGGATTCGTCTGCATTGTTCACGCCACCGCTCCTTCTCGGCAAGGGCCGCGGCCCCCGCCATCGCTGGATTTGTATCCATCGGGAGCGGCGCTAAGAAGTCCAGCAATCCTTCCGCGAAGATCAACTGACCAAACGCTGCGTTACCGCGACGGAACGGTGCCGACTCCCGGCGTATGAAAACAGGACGGGCGTAAGAGCACGGGACGCCTGCAATTACTTTCAGTTGCTGCGACCATAGCTCGGCAAATCCGGGAAGCCGCATGTGTCCCATGTGTCCTGTCTTACCTGCCTTGGCTTCAGAAATCCCGGCGAAGGTGAAATGATCCGTATCGGCTCCGTCATCACATCGGGATGATACATGCGATGGGTGCCGCCGTCGCCCGTTGAGCGCTGCGGATCGGCTCGGCCACAGAGGACACAGGATGCAGGTTCAGCGAAAGTCCCGACTGCCAGGCTCCGGCTTCTCGCTCGTGGAGTTGCTCGTCGTGATGGGCATTATCGCCGTCCTTATTGCCGTGTTGATCCCCGCGACGATGTCGGCGCGGCGGGCGGCGCGGGTGACCCTTTGCGCCTCAAACCTCCGGCAGATCGGGCAGGCCCTGGCGGCGTACCGCAGCGAGCGGAAGGCGTGGCCGGCCGCGCTGATGATGCCCGCGCCGTTCAAAGCGCCACAATGGCCCGGCGTGCCGGCCTTGCCCGAAGCGCTGGCCGACTTCCTGCCGCGCGACAGCAAGGTTTACCGCTGCCCCGGCGACGATTCCGACGCCTCGGTGTACAAGCGATGCGAAGCGGCGCAGCACGGCAACGGCATCAGCTACCTCTACGGGTTGCCGACTGGCCAGCCGCAGCATAGCGACTCACTGGTGCTTCTTGATTTTCTGGGGTGGGGTGGCGAGCTCCCGCCCAACTTTCATCCGCCCTATCGCGGCAGCCGCAACGCGCTGTACCTCGACGGCAGCGTCCACTACAAGCCCGGGCGGCCAGCGTGGGAACCGTAGGGCCGCCCGAACGTTCCCAGACCTGCCCTACCAGTCCGCGGCGGATGGGGACATTCCTATTTCATAAAGCGGACCCTACAAGAGCGGGCTAATCCCCCTGGTCCAAGGCTAAGTGGTCACCCGGAACACTTCGTCCAGCGTCGTCAGGCCCGAGCGGGCTTTTTCTATGCCGTCGGCGCGGAGGGATTTCATACCGGCGTGGCGGGCCAGTGTTCTCAAATCAGATAATGGGATCCCTTGGCTCAGACGGTCGCTGAGGGTGTCGTCGGGGATGATCAGTTCGTGGATTCCGATGCGGCCGGCGTAGCCGAGGTTGCGGCAGCGGTCGCAGCCGCGGGGGTGATAGAGGGTTTTGAGGTTGCCGCCGAAGGGTTCGAGCTGGCGTTTTTCGGCGAGCGTGGGCTCGTAGGCCTCGCGGCAGCCGGGGCAGAGCTTGCGGACCAGCCGACGGGCGAGCACGCCCGCGATCGTCGCGCCCAGCAAATGCGATTCGAGGCCCAAATGGGCCAGTCGCGCGAGAGCGGACGGGACGTCCATAGCATGCATGCCGGCGAGAACCAGTTTTCCGCCCAACGCCGCCTGGGCGGCGAGGCGCGCGGTGTCGGCGTCGCGGAGATCGCTAATCATCAGCACGTCCGGCTGCTGGCGCAGGACCGCGCGCAACGCGACGGGGAAGCCGAACGACGCCGACTCATCAACGGGAAATTGATTGACGCCCGGTAGCGCTAGTTCGACAGGGTCTTCCACGCTGCACAGGTTGGCATCGGGCGTGTTGCGCTCCTGAAGCGCGGAGTAGAGCGTGGCGCGCTTGCCGGACCCGGACGGGCCGGCGACGAGGACCAGGCCCGCCGGGAGGCTGATCACCTTGCGCCATTGCTTGAGCATCTCGTAAGAGAAGCCGAGCTTTTCGAGCTTGAGCGTGCCGCGGTCGTCTTCGGCGACGCGGAGTACAAGCTTCTCACCCGCGCGGCTGGGGACGATGCTGACCAGAAACGTGACCGGCCGCTTGTCGACGGCCAGGCGCAAACGGCCTTCCTGCGGAACTCCGGGTTTGGAATCCATGCCGGCCATCCGCTTGATTCGGCCGACCAGATCGCCGTGCAGCCGCGACGGCGGGCGCAGCTTCTCGACCAGGCGGCCATCGATGCGGTAGCGGATGCGCAGGTTGCTGTCGCCCGGCTCGACGTGGACTTCGCTCGCGCCTTCCTTGAGTGAATGATAAACGCAGTACTCGACTAGCTTGAGCACCGCCGGCTCGACCGGCGGCTCGCCCTTCTTCACCGCGAGGCGATGCGTCGGCGGATCGAGCACCTTGAAAGCATCCGGCCCCAGGTCCCCCGCCACTTCATCGACGACGAATACTTTTTCACCCGGCAAGTACGCGTGGAGCGTCGCGCGAATATCGCGGCCCGTGGCGGCGACGATCTGCACGCGATAGCCCG
>JAQGHP010000550.1 GCA_028288775.1 Phycisphaerales bacterium
CGATCCCTCCCGGGTTCCCAGTGTCGCCGAGTACCTGATTCTGAATCTTGCCATCGGCGACGCCAACTCCTGGCCGGGCGCGCCCGATAGCAGCACGGTCTTCCCCGCGTCGCTGCAGGTGGATTACGTGCATGTGTTCCAGAAGGCCTAGCGGCCGGCGGGCGCTCAGGCCGAGGGCGCGTGACTGTTCCTGGCGGCCTCTCTTCAATTCCCTCCCCCGGTACGCCGGGGGAGGATTGGGGAGGGGGACTGGGAGGAGGGTTCAACGGTTCAATCGTTCAAGGGCATGAACTCTTGAACCCTTGAGTCTTTGAGCCTTTCCGCCCCGACCCCTGCCCTCCCCCGGAGTACCGGAGGAGGGAGAAGGACCCCGCCGAAACTGTGGCGCACCGCTCAGGCGATCAGTGACTTGACCACTTCCCCGTGTACGTCCGTCAGGCGGAAATCGCGTCCGGCGTAGCGGTACGTGAACTTGGTGTGGTCGAAGCCGAGCAGGTGAAGCAGCGTGGCGTGAAGGTCGTGGACGTGGACGGGATTGTCCTGGGCGTGGAAGCCGAATTCATCGGTGGAGCCGTGGACGTAGCCCCCCTTCGCGCCGCCGCCGGCCAGCCACATGGTGAAGCCGTGGTTGTTGTGATCGCGGCCGTTGAGATGGCCGGCGTTGGAGCCGGGCGTGGGTAGCTCCACCGTCGGGGTGCGGCCGAACTCGCCGCCCCAGATGACCAGCGTGTCGTCGAGCATCCCTCTTTGCTTCAAGTCGATGAGCAAGGCGGCGATGGCCTGGTCGCTTTCCTTGGCGAGTCGGCCGTGATTTTGGGCGATGTCGTCGTGGCTGTCCCAGGGCTGGCCTTCACCGGTCCAGACCTGGACGAAGCGTACGCCGCGTTCGATAAGCCGGCGGGCGATGAGGATCTGTCGGCCCTGCGTTCCGGGACCATAGAGATCGAGAATATGCTTGGGCTCCTTGCTGATGTCGAACGCATCGGATGCGTCCGACTGCATGCGGTAGGCGAGCTCGAACGACTGAATCCGCGCCTCGAGCTGCGCCTCCTGCTGGCGCTGCTCGAGGTGCCGCTCGTTGAGGGCGAGCAGCAAATCGAGCTGGCGGCGTTGTTCCTTGGGGTTGGCGTAGCCGCTCTTGACGTACTGAATGAGCTTGTTGATGTCGGTGTGCTGGGTGTCGATGTAGGTGCCCTGGAAGACGCCGGGGAGGAATCCGGCCTGCCAGTTCTGGCTTTCCTGGATGGGATATCCGCCGGGGCACATGACGATGAAGCCGGGGAGATTTTGGTTTTCGCTGCCCAGGCCGTAGGTGACCCACGAGCCCATCGACGGGCGGATTTGGCGGGCATCGCCGCAGTTCATGAGCAGGAGCGACGGCTCATGATTGGGCACGTCCGCGTGCATCGAGCGGATGACGCACATGTCATCGACGCACTTGGAAAGGTGCGGATACAGCTCGCTGACTTCGATTCCCGATTGGCCGTGCTTGGCGAATTTGAACATGGAGGGGAAGGCCGCTCCGGTCTTTCGCTCGGTCTTGAGGTTGGGGACGGGGAGCAGTTTCCCGGCGTACTTGTCGAGGGCGGGCTTGGGGTCGAAGGTGTCAACGTGGGAGGGGCCGCCGTTCATGAACAGGTGAATGACCCGCTTGGCCTTCCCGGCGAACTGCGGAAACCGGGGCGTCAGTGGGTTGAGCGAAACCGCCGATGCCTGGGCGGCTTGGGCGGCAGTGGCCCCGTTGAGCATGTTGCCGAGCATCAGCGCGCCCATGCCCATGCCGCAATTCTGGAGCATCTGCCGCCGGGTCATGAAGAGGTTTTCGGGGTCGGGCTGATGGGGCATGGATCGGTTACCTTAGGCCAAAAGTTTTCTGGGTTAGACTCTGAAATTCCATCTCATAATTCACGATCAATCCACAAACACGAACTCATTCGATTCCAACAGCACCTGCACATACTTTTCCCACGGCGACAGGGCGCTCTGGGATTTTGCGGGGCCGCCGAAGTCGGTCGCGGCGTTCCATTCTTGGGGGCCGTCGTTGCCGGCGATTGCGGGGGCGTTGGTTACGTGGATCGTCGGGGCCCAGGTGAAGGAATCGAATTCCGGGCTCTCGCGGCAATCGACGATGAAGTCGATCGTATCGCCCTTCTTCACCTCGACGTTTTCCAGCACGGATTGCGATTCGCCGTGGAAGGCCATCAGCGTGGCAAGTTCGCCCGAGCGGCTGGAGACGATGCGGGCGCGCACGCCGTCGCCGCGGGATTCGGGGTGGGCGATGGTGCCGCTGATGCGCACCGTCGCATCCGTCGGCGCGGTCCAGCGGCGGATGGCGGCATGTTGTGCGTCATCACCCGGGTGCCCCCCTCCGGCGTTCAGAGTCGCCCAGCCGGTCTTGGGGTCGGGTTGTTTGGGGCCGCCCTGCCATGCGCCGCCGGTGAAATGGGCGAGGGGCGTAAACTGCTTTGTGCGGTGCGCGGATTCGTCGAATTCGCCGTAGCCGTACCGCCACGCGACCACGTCACGCCCGCTCGTCTCCTCGGCGGCCATGAATGCCGTGCCGAGTGCGGCTTCATCCTCACTTGGATTGCGATTGTAGAGGATGCGATAAAGCTGCGCGATGCGCTTTGCCGGGTCCGGTTCAGCCTTGATTTCGCTGCGATCGAGCAGGGCGCGGGTCTCCTGGATGGCGAAGGGGCTGTTCATCATGAACAGTGATTGCTGCGGGACGGTCGTGCTGAACCGCTGGGGGCTTGTGGCATCCGGGCTGGCGAAGTCGAAGTTGCGGAACAGGCCCGGCAGGTTCTGGCGATCGATGAAGGCGTAAATCGTCCGCCGACGGGTGTAGGGCTCTGTTGTGATGTCCACGGACTTCCCGCCCATCGTCGTGTCCATGTTCCCGGTTACCGCGATGAGCGAGTCGCGCACCGCCTCGAAATCCAGACGTCGGCGGTTCATATGCGACAGCAGCAAATTCTGCGGGTCGCGCTGCGCCGCGTCCGCGCCCACTTCGCTCGATTGCTGATAGACCGAGGTGAGCATCATCGCGCGGTGCAATTTCTTTACCGACCAGCCATCCGCCATGAATTGCACGGCAAGATGATCCAGCAACTCCGGGTGCGTCGGCGGGTCGCTGCGGGTGCCAAAATCGCTGGGCGTGCGGACGATGCCAAAGCCGAAGTGATGCAGCCAGACGCGGTTGACCATTACCCGCGCGGTGAGCGGGTTGTCCTTGCTGGCGATGGACTGCGCAAATTCCAGCCGGCCGCTGCCGTGGGTGAAGGGCGCAGGTTCGGGGCCGGCCAGGGCGGTGAGGAAATGCGGCTTCACCTCTTCGCCCGGGTTCCCCTGGTTGCCCCGTAGGAAGACACGCTGCGACTCGATGTTCTTCGCATCTTCCAGCGCCATCGCCCGCGGCGGGGCCGCGGGGTTGGTCGCCTTCAGCTCCTCGATCTTGCGTTTGAAGCCGGTCACCTGGTCGCGCACGTCGTGCTTGTAGACCTTGTCGATGTCGGCGACCTGCACGTTCGCCGGGGCGTCGTTGCCGCGTAGAACTTGTCGCAGCGCTTCCTGGCCGGCATCTGCCAGCGGCTCGGGTTTGTCGAATTCGGCAAGGAGCTTGCCGTACCGCTCGGCGACTTCTCGCATCGACGCGGGCGGATTTTCCGCGAACGCCTTGAGCACGAGCGGGTGGATCGCCTTCTTCCCTTCGCCTTCCCCGAACTGCTCGATGACGGCGGGCGCCTTCTGCGCGAACTCAGCTTCGGGGATTTCCCCATACGCCCGCCACGCGGCGAACACCATGTCATGCTTCTGACCGGCCTGCTCCAGATGGCGCTTCCAGCGGCCCACCACGAACCGGCTCAAATCCGACTTGCCCGAATCGCGTTCATCGGTCGGCTTTTGAAATTGCGCCGCGAAGAGGTAATCGGCAATCTGCTTGGGAGTCCGCAGCGCGGTCGTCAGCTCGGCGTGCTTGTCGTGCAGGAACTTATCCATCTCCCCTTCGCGCTTCTTCAACTCCTTATCGAACGCTTCGTACGCGGCGTCATGCACCGCTTCGCCAATCAGCGGCGGGTCCTTGGGCTCGTTGCTGTTGTTGAAGATCGCGTAGAGCGAGTAGTAGTCCTTGATCGGGATGGGGTCGAATTTGTGGTCGTGGCAGCGGGCGCAGCTCACGCTCAGGCCGATCATCGTCTTCCCGCAGTTGTCGATGACGTCTTCGATCGTCAAATGGAATTCATTGTTGCGCGACCCGAAGCGGCGGG
>JAQGHP010000555.1 GCA_028288775.1 Phycisphaerales bacterium
CGCCCACCATTTGCCGACCGCCTGATTGTCAAACGGTGGGCGAGTACACCCACCCTACATGACCTTCCTGCGAATTAAACAACTTCATACTCGGCCCCCTCACGCCTGCCCTCTCCCCCGAGTACGAGGGCGAGCGGGAGCAGCCTGAAACTCCGCCTGCATTCCAATCTCGGCGTTTTCCTCTGCGTCTCTGCGTTCGATTTTGTGTCGGAGTCAGAGAAAGCGTCGACCTGTTCTCCGCCTAACGTTTCAATCTTTCCCGCGCGAAGTCCGGCGTGAACGCGTCGATCGACGCGAGCTTTTTCCCGTCCGCCGTCATGTGGACCAGGACGGTCCATCCCGGCTTCAGATCAGCGTACGTCGCGGCCTTGCCGTCCAGTGTCAGGGGGATACCTTCATCCTTCAGCGCGGTCACTGGCGTGGTGGCGTCCGATGTTTTGAGCGTGACGGCTCCATCCTCCGTCGCCTCGATCGTCCCGGCGCGGTCGGTGGATGCCTGGGCCTGTGTGGGCGGCGCGGAGTCGGAGGGCGCTACCGCGGGCTCCTTCTTGCACGCGGTGAGCACGAGCGGGACGAGCAGTGCAATCGCGTAACGGACGGCGGTGGGGCTGTGTTTCATGCCCGCATCCTACCCGCCCGCGTGATGCGCTTCACGGATCGCGCCGACCCGCGGCAACGGCTCCACCCCGCATTCCGGGCATCGCCCTTCGCTCGCGCGGAGGTCGTATCCGCACGCGGCACACAAGCCCCCCGCCGATCTCGACCGCGCCAGCTTTTCCCTGCGATGCCGGGCGAGCCAGAGGGCCGGCAGCACGCCGCTGATTCCCGTGACAAACCAGTGCGGCACCGACACTCCCCGCAACGCCGTGGGCGGCAGCAGCAGGTAATGGCGGTTGAACCCGCGGAACACGGCGAACCCCAGAATGCTCCCCGGCCGCCCCCATCGCCGGGGGAGGCGGCTGTCGAAGTAGACCCAACCCGGCTGAATCGCGTGCTCCTGGCGGTCTTCGAACTCGAACACGAATATGCCAAACTCGGACGTGACGGCAAACCGGTCCTCCGCCCCCCGCTGCTGCACCAGCAGGTCGCACCGCCGATAGCTCCGCACCCAGAGCACGACGCTCGCCATGCACGCGAGCAGCGATAGGGCGCACACGAGGGTAAAAAGCCGGCTTCTCATGGGTGTCCCCGCCGGTTAGAGTTCCGGCGCGGGTTGGGTATTCTAGCGCGTCCGTTGATCAGCACTGCGTGCCTGTATTTCTCCCTCTCCCTCGTACCCGGGGGAGAGGGCAGGGGTGAGGGGCCGAGCGTAATGACACGTGAACGACACTGTCTGATTATTCGGAGCCGGGCCGTGTCGGCCCGGTCGCAGCGTTGCTCCGCTTCGGGCCTTCGGCCCGACCGGGGCGACAGGCCCCGGCTCTGAAAATCCGCGGAGCCATGTAGGGTGGGCGTACCCGCCCACCATTTGACAATCAGGCGGTCGGCAAATGGTGGGCGAGTACACCCGCCCTACATCATCCGGAATTCCGCGCAACTCGGGCGCTCCGCCCCTCACCCTATCTCTCTCCCCCGAGTACGAGGGAGAGGGGACCAGAGCGCATGCGGAAAAGATTTACCATGAAACGAACATCAATCACCCTCCTCGCACTAACCTTGTTCTGCTGCCTCGGCCCCCGGCTGTTCGCCGAGCCGCCCGCGCCTGAGGCGGCGCTCGACGGCGCGCGCCTGTACGAGCACGTGCGGTCTGCTTCACTGGAGATCCTCGTTCACGGCCGCCTCGACGGCTCGGGGTGGTTCGCCTCCGAAGACGGCCTGGTCGTCACCGCCGCACACGTCGTCTGGAACCGCGTGGACAAGTCCGAGGGCAGCCTCGAAGTCATGTCGCCCACGCTCGGCCGCTTGGACGCGCAGGTGCTCTGCGTGGATCGCGGGCATGACCTCGCCCTGCTCCGCGCGAAGGTGGGCGAGCATAAAGCGCCGTACTTGAACGTCGCCCACGACATGCCCGCGCCGCTGGATGATGCGTTCCTTTTCGGCATGGCAAACTTCCGCCACGACGTGCTCATCCGTGGCTCCGTCGCGCGGGCGGCGACCACGTTCGAATATTTCGACAAGGAGCAGAGCTACGTCGAGATGTACCACGTCAGCGCCCCCTCGCCCCCCGGCACGAGCGGCGGATGCTGGGTCGATCGCCGCGGCCGGGTCATCGGCAATCAATCCGGCTTCGTCACGCTCGACCGCGTGGGCGTGGGCATCGCCCTCGTCGCCCCGCCCGGCGCGATCCGCCGACTGGTCGCGGAGCGCACCGGCGCAAAAACCCCCACCCTCGGCTGCGGCCTGGAAGAACTGGGTTCGCAGAGCGTCGGCTACATCGCCCGCTTCCCGGCTAGAACCAGCGGCCTCGCCCCCGTGCTGCTAGTCCCCGGCGGCCCCGCCGACAAAGCCAAGCTGGGCGACACCACGCTGATCACCGCCATCGACGGCCACGCGGTCGCACGCCGGGATGATCTTCTCTCGCACATAGTCGCCCGTAAGCCGGGCGAGACGGTGAAGCTGACGGCGCTGGCCCCCGACGGGGGCAAGAGCCGCGAGATTGAGGTCACGCTGGGGATGCTGGAAGAGTTGACCGCCCCGCCGGCGACCGTGCCCGCGACGCAGCCGTAGGCTGGGAGATTCATTATTCACCGCGGAGGCGCAGAGGACGCGGAGAAGAGAAATGCGCGCCGCTACAGTTGACTCGGCTGAACACAGATGCGATCTGCGTCGGGCGCGTCTGACGCATGACGGCGCCTGAGCGCACAGAGCGCGCCCGATCAGGGGCGGCGCGGCGGCGGGCGCATCCGGGCCAATCCAAGCCACCGCGCGCCGCTTTGCCCCGGCGTGAAGCGATGTGCCCCTTCCCCCCAACCCAGTGCTTTGTCGCCCCGCCCGTGTTATGCGTCCGCGCGAAAGGCGGGCGCGACGGCCATCGTCCAATGCGGAGATACGCGCCGGTCGTTTCACGCGGCATCATTTCCCATCTCCCATCACGCTTCACGCCGGGGCAAAGCGGCGCAAAGTGGCTCGATGAAGCGGACGATTCCGCCGCCGCGCCGCCCCGGATCCGGGCGCGCTCCCACAACAGCGCCAGCCGAGTCAGGGGCATGAAGGGGCGGATGAGGATTTCGCCCTGGCATCGGACAAAACCGTACCGCATTCGGGGCAGCGCCCCGGCGTGGCGCGGAGGTCGAAGCCGCACACCGGACACACCCCGGTCGGCCTGCGTCTTGGATATTGGCGCAACATCGCCAACGCAGCCCGGAACCCCCAGACGGCGAACACAATGACCACCAGCGTGAAGACCCAGCCGGGCCACTGCGGCCCCATTCCCGGCGGGGCGGATTGTTCCACGTCCAACTCATACAGCGACGCGATTACGCCCGAGGAATCGTACTTCACTTTGACATGAAGCGTCCCGCTTAGCTTCACCAGACCGTCCACAAATTCGACCGTCTTTCCCCGGGGCATGCTCGCGAAAACACGCTCCTGCACCCTCGGCGGTGAATGCGAAGATTGGCCGGTCGAGTTTAATGAAAGCTGAAATCTGGTCGGATGACCGTTGCCGGAGGGATCGAACATGAATCCCACCATCCGCACGCGGCGGCCGTCCAGCGCCCGGAATCGGGCGGGAACGTCGTTGAGCGTGCCAGCCTCAGCACTGAGCGGGAAGTTGCCCATCGCCTTGAGGTCCACTCCTGGTAGCGCGAAAATGCGTCCCAATTCCGCGTCACCAGCGCGATCGCCACCAGCACGAGCACGAAGCAAATTTTCACGACGCGGCGATTCATGCCCTTCCCCCGGCCACGGTTCCGCATTCCGGGCAGCGCCCCGGCGTGGCGCGGAGGTCGTAGCCGCATTTCAGGCAGATCCCATGTTCGATTTTCCACTGCCGTCGGTCGCGTCGATTTATCACCCACCACCGCCACGGAAGCAGCAGTAGCAGTCCCCACACGAACCATATGGGCGTAATAACCAGCCGCCAGGAAGTTCCCGCCGGACCGCCCGGCCCGTACCAGCTGAATCCAACCGCATTAAAGCGGCGTGGCATGCCGCGTCCCAAGGCGTTGAGTTGAGGACCGAACCTGAATTGGTCATGACTCAGCGTGACGATTGCTGTATTGGCGAGCGCGGGATCCTCGACGGTCACCCAAAGGATGCCGAATTGACCGTGAGCAGAGATCTGCCGCCATGCGTACCGGGGCTGCTGCCGCCAGAATGAGTCTGCCGGCCCGTAGCTCCTAACCCATAGCGCCGTCGTCGCCAGGAATAGGAGCAGGGAAATGAATGACAGGAGCGTGAAGAATCTTCGCTTCATGCTTGCACCATTTGACGGGATTAGCGTGGCTCCGTATTTGGTGGCCGGCGTACGAGTTGCTGAATCGGTCTGAGAGCGCTGCGATGCCACGACTATTTATTCCGCCGCCACACAAAACAAATGCGCCTCCCCACGGATCAGCAGCTTATTCGCCACGGGCACCGGTGCCGCAATAATCCGTTCTCCCATGTCGTTCGCGGACAGCACCTCGAATCCACCTTGCTCCCCCGCCACCCGCGCGACGAAGACCGTTCCATCCTCCCTCGCGGCGTAGATTTTCCCATCCGTCAAGGCCGGGGAGGAGTAGTAGCTGGAGTGGCCTTTGGGCAGCGCGCCGGACCAGAGCTTCTTGCCGGTGGCGGGGTCGAGGCACTCGATTTCGCCGCGGTCGCGGAGGAGGTAGACCCTGCCCTTGTACCCGGCGGGCGTGGGGACGAAGCAGCCGGTGTCTTCGCGCTTCCAGATGCGGTTGGTCGCGGTCATGTCGCCGCTGCCGCCGAGCTTGATGCCATGGAGGCAGCTCCCGCGGCCGTAGGGGACTACTGCCATGTCGCCGGCGATCATCGCAGATGCAACCACTACCCAGTTGCTGTGCGATTGGGGGTTGAAGTCGCCGACCGTCCAGAGGTTGCTGCCGTCCGCGGCATCGTGGCTGGTCAGGTGCTGGCCGCCCCAGACGAGGATCGACTCCTTGCCTCCTTCGCGGTAGACGATGGGCGTGGCGTAGCTATGGTCGCCTTCATCGGGGGTGGCGTAGTCGCGGGCGACTTTCCAGTGCAGGTCGCCGGTGAGCTTGTCGAAGGCGGCGAGGTAGGAGCCGCCGTGATGCATGACGGCGATGATCACGTCCTTTTCCGTCAGCACGGGCGACGTGCCCAGATCCCAATAGAGGGTGTCTTTGCCGAAGCGTTGTTGGAGGTTGGTTTTCCAGAGGAGTTTTCCGTCGAGAGAAAGGCCGGCGAGGTCGCCGCTCTTGAAGTAGACGAAGACGTTTTTGCCATCGGTGGCGGGCGAGGGGTTGCAGCCGGAGCCGTTCTGGTGCTGGCCTTTGCGGTCGGTGCCGATGGTCGTTTGCCAGAGCAATTTGCCGGCCCAGTCGTAGGCAAGGACGGCGTCCTGATTCTCCGCCGGCGCGGTGAGAATGATGCGGCCGTCCTGCACGATCGGCGTGGAGCACCCTTTGCCGGGGAGGGTGATCTTCCACAAGAGCTTCGTGTTGGCGTCCCACTTCACGGGGTAAGAGCCAATGTCATTGCTGCCGTCGTCATGAGGGCCGCGCCAGCGGGGCCAGTTGGCGGGGGTATCGGCGCGGGCGAGGGGGGAGAGGAAAATGAGCAACGCCGCGAATAGAAGGCATTTGGAAATGGAATGCGGGCGGGCCGGCCGCGGCGTCAGGAGAGTTGGCGGTTTCATGGGATGAGATTGTAACGGCCGCGGGGCTGGAATTGCGCGTCTTTTTGTGAAGGTAGGTTCGGCTCCGCCGAACGTTCCCGCGTTCGGCGCAAAAACGTTCGACACGGCCGAATTTACCAGATTCGCAAGAGACCGCGCCGCGGAAAACCGCGAAGCCGCGAAGGCGCGAAGACGGACGCGAAGAAGAGGACATATCAAGCGCCTAGGCCACGAAGGGGCAAAGAGCGCAAAGGGAAGAAAATTCTTGTGACCTTCCCCACGAACGGTGGGCGCGGCGAAAGCATCGTCAATTGAGGCTTGCCTCGAACTGTTCGGGGCTCTTGTAGCCTATCGCGGAGTGACGCCTCCTGCGATTGTACCAGCACTCGATGTA
>JAQGHP010000574.1 GCA_028288775.1 Phycisphaerales bacterium
TCGCGGCACCAATGCCTTCGGACGCGCGGCGCATTGACGTCGAAACCGCCGCTCAAATGCACGATGCGGTGATCCACGAATTTCCTTCCCACGACCTGCTCATCATGGCCGCGGCAGTTGCGGACTACCGGCCGAAACACGTCCTGTCTGGCAAGCTTGCCCGCGAAGGCACGTTGACGATCGAGTGCGAGGCGACCGAGGACATCCTCGCCGCCGCGGGGGCGATGAAGCGTATGGACCAGCGCACCGTCGGCTTCAGCCTCGAGACGCGCGGGAACCTCGACCGCTCCCGCGAAAAGCTTCTCCGCAAGCGGCTCGACCTGATCGTCTACAACGCCACCGACACGATGAACAGCGCCACGATCGAATCGGTGCTGCTCTGGCCCGACGGCCGATCAGAAACCCTCCCCTCTCGCACGAAAGCGGACTTCGCCGATATTCTTCTGACGAGGGCCGCGGAGTTGTTCAAATAAAGTGAGCATGTGTTCGTGAAATGCGCGAGTCGGATTTCGTCATTCGCACTTGATTCGGGTTTCGGGGATTCGGAATTCGGATTTCCCTCCTGTTGCGGTTTAAGTCACGATCCCTACAAAACTTGTCGTGGACCACGCCCTTTCGATGGAGATTTCAAATTGCCCCGCCCGATAACGGTACAGATCAAGCGTGTGGCCGGGTCCGAGGGTCTGCCTCTGCCGGTGAAGATGACGGGGCAGTCGGCGGGTTTTGACCTGGCGGCGGCGGTTACGGAGCCGGCGATCTTGCAGCCGGGCGACATCCGTGTCATCCCGTGCGGTTTCGCGATGGCGCTGCCGCCAGGGTATGAGGCGCAGGTGCGTCCGCGTAGCGGCCTTTCCAGCCGTCACGGCGTAACGCTGGTGAACACCCCGGGCACCATCGATTCCGACTATCGGGGCGAGGTGCGCGTGCCGCTGATAAATCTCGGCCGCGAACCGTTCACGGTCGAGCGCGGCATGCGGATCGCCCAAATGGTGATCGTGCCCGTGCCGGAAGTGATTTTGGAGGAAGCCGAGGAACTCGACGCGACGGAAAGAGGCGACGGAGGATTCGGACATACGGGGTCGTGAAGTTGCTGGTTGCTAGTTGCTGGTTGCTAGTGCGGAAGCAGAGAGCTGTCTTGGCATTCGCGGTTTGCGAAATGGGGAAGCAACATGGCAGTCCGCACTTAATAGGGACTTGGACGTCTGGCAGCGGGCGATGGATTTGGTCGTTGAAGTGTACAAGGCGACCGCCTGCTTTCCGGCCGCCGAAGTTTACGGGCTGACGAACCAACTCCGTCGAGCGGCGGTGTCGGTGCCCTCGAATATCGCCGAAGGCCAGGGGCGAGGTATCGGGCAGGACTTCAGTCGTTTTCTTCGAATCGCGCAGGGCTCATTGCAGGAAATGGAAACCCAGATGCTCGTTGCAAGTCGGCTCTCCTATATCCAGAAGCCTCAACTTGACGCACTCCTGTCACTGGCGGGCGAAGTAGGCCGCCTGAACCGCGGCCTACAAAGGTCACTTGCCTAACGGGCCTTCACCAGCAACCAACAACCAGCAACTACTCAAAATGGATCGCGAAACTCTTCCTCGTAACGTCGTCCTCTTCCTGCTCTGCGGCATCTGGGTCTTTTTGCTGCTGGCGCTGGGCAGCTTTCATCCCACGGACCGGCCCAGCCATGCCGTCGATCCCGCGCCGGCCACGCAGAACCTTTGCGGCAGCGCCGGCGCGTTCGTCGCGTACTATTCGTTCTATGCCGTCGGGCAAGGGGTATTTCCCGCGCTCTTTTTCACGGGCGTTTGCCTGGCGATCTTCGTGTTTCACAACCCGGTCGAAGACCTCTGGATGCGGGCGGCGGGCCTCGTGCTGCTCTCGGCGGCGTTCGCGGCGATCGTTCATCACTTCAAGCCGGGTGCGTATGAAGGATTGCCCGAAGGACAGGGCGGAATCATCGGCATCGGGGCGGCACACTTCCTTCAGCAGTATTTCAGCATCTGGGGCACGCGGCTCATTCTCTTGACCACGCTCCTTGTCGGCCTGCTTCTGGCTGCGGATGATCTCGTGCTCCGCACGCCCGGCGCGGTCAACAGCGCTTTCGTCATGGCCAGGCAGAACGCCCCCCAGATCAACTGGAACTTCATGCCGCTGCCAAAGCTCCCGTCCCTCCCGCGGTTCGTCACGCGCGAAGCCGCGGCCGAAAAGAGCGCGGGCAAGACCAGGAACTTCAAAACGAAGAAGCCCGCCGATGCGAAATCCGACGATGCCGACCCGGCGACCCTCACCATCATCGATCCCGACGATCCGACCAAACAGCCGGTACTCGTGGGCCGTCGCACAGGCAAAATGAAGTCAGGAGAATCCGCCGTCGCGGCCCAGGCGATCGCGGAGGTGGCCGCGAGTCGCGTGGAGGATGATGACAATATCGCGGGGAGATCCGTGGGTACCGGCACCGCGTACGAAGACGAAGACGGTGCAAACGATGTGATCGATTTGTCGTACGAGGACGATGCGCCCGCACACGCCGCGACCGATGCGGCCCACGTGGGCGAAGCCGATCATGGCCCTTCCGAGGCCGCGATGGTTCCATCCGCGGAAGAGCAGCGGCCGGCGATGGCCCCGCCCGAGATCCGTAAGGACATCGTCGTCAAGCTCCCCAGCATTCTCAAACCCCGGCAGATCGCCCCCCCGCCGCCGAAGGAATTGGGCGAATACACGCTCCCCGCGTGGGAATGTTTGGCCGACCCGGAGCACGGGTATTCCGAGACGCAGGAAAAGTTCGTCCGGGAAAAGGCCGCCGTTTTGGAGCAGGCCCTTCGCGAGTTCAGCATCGACGCGCAGGTGGTGGAGATCGACACCGGCCCGGTCATCACCATGTACGAGATCAGCCTCGCCCCGGGCGTAAAGGTGTCGGCGATCTCCGCGCTCAATAACGACATCCAGCGTGCCCTGAAGGCGGAGACCATCCGCATCGTCGCCCCGATCCCAGGCAAGAACACGGTGGGCATCGAAGTGCCCAACGAGCAGAAGGAAAAGGTGCGATTCAAGGAGTTGCTGCAACTCGCGCCCGAGGCCATGAACAAGATGGCCATTCCGCTGTTCCTTGGCAAGGACGCCAGCGGCGAGCCGCTGATCGCGGATCTGGCATCGATGCCCCACTGTCTGATCGCGGGCACCACGGGCTCGGGCAAATCGGTCTGCATCAACACGATCATCATGTCGGTCATGTACCTCCAGCGCCCGGACGTGGTGAAGCTGATTCTGATCGACCCGAAGGTCGTGGAAATGGCTCCGTTCAAGGACATTCCGCACCTTATGTGCCCCGTCATCAACGACACCGCCCGCGCCACCAGCGTGCTGGAATGGGCCTGCACAAAGATGGACGAGCGCTACGAGTTTTTGGCCGAGGCGGGCGTGCGAAACCTCAAGGGGTACAACAGCCTGACGCAGGAAGAATTGGTCGAGCGCTTCCAGCCCGGCACGCCCGAGGAAGAAGCGAAGATCCCCAAGAAGCTGCCGTATATCGTGGTGATCGTCGACGAACTGGCCGACTTGATGATGACCAGCGGCAAGGAAGTCGAGAGCCACATCGTCCGCCTGGCGCAGAAGGCCCGGGCGGTGGGCATTCACCTGATTCTCGCCACGCAGCGCCCGCAGGCGACGGTGGTGACGGGGCTGATCAAGGCGAACATGCCGAGCAAGATTGCGTTCCGCGTGTCGAGCAAGATGGACAGCCGCATTGTGCTGGACCAGAACGGCGCAGAAGTGCTGCTGGGCCAGGGCGACATGCTGTACCTACCGCCGGGCGCGAGCAAACCCGTGCGCAGCCAGGGCACGTTCATCGACGACCGCGAAATCCGCGATAGCGTGAAGATGGTAAAGAGTCTTGCCGAGGCGCAGTACGAGCCGGAATTGGTACAGATCAAGGCCGCCGGGAGCGTGGACGAGGAGGCCGCGAAGGATGAGCTGTTCGACCAGGCCGTCCGCGTGGTCCTAGAAACCAAACGCGGCAGCGTCAGCCTGCTGCAACGGAGACTGACCGTAGGCTACAGCCGGGCGAGTCGCCTCATCGAGGCGATGGCCTCCGCCGGCATCCTCGGCAGTTATAAGGGCTCACAGGCCCGCGAAGTAAACATCACCGTCGAGGAATGGGAAGCAATGCGAGCCGCGATGACGCAGGACACGGCGAGCGGGATGACGGTGTAACGTGACGCGGCGGGCCATTCCGCTACAATGCCCCCATGACCGACTCGGCGGTGGTCCCGGCGAATGTGCAAGGCGCGCGATATGACATTGTCATCCGGCGGGGTCTGCTCGCAGATGTGGGTTCGCAGTTGGCGAAGCTCAGTAAGTCGAATAAAGCCGCAATCATTACTGATTCGCACGTCGGCCTTCTTTACGCAAATGTTCTGGCGGATTCGCTCCGCGGAGCGGGGATCGAGCCGATCGTCGCAACCATTCCCGCTGGCGAGGATCACAAGACGCTCGCCGCTCTCGCGCCGGTTTATGACACGCTGCTCGGCGGGAGGATCGAGCGCACCACGCCCGTCCTCGCGCTGGGCGGCGGGGTCATCGGGGACATGGCCGGGTTTGTCGCCGCCACCCTGCTCCGTGGGGTGCCGTTCGTTCAAGTGCCTACTACTTTGCTCGCGATGGTCGATGCCAGCGTCGGCGGGAAGACCGGCATCAATCATGCCACCGGCAAGAATCTCATCGGGGCATTTCATCAGCCCCTCGCCGTGCTGATCGATCCGGATGTGCTCAAAACCCTCCCCGACCGCGAGCTTCGCGGCGGGCTCGCCGAGTGCATCAAGCATGACATTATCCGCGACGCCAAGGGATTCTCTTCATTGGAAAGTGATATCTCCCGCGCGCTCGATCGCGACGTCGATTACCTCGCCGGCCTGGTCGCGCATGATGTCGCCATCAAGGCGAAAGTCGTCGAGGCCGACCCCTTCGAGCACGGCGAACGGGCGCACCTGAACTTCGGCCATACCTTCGGCCATGCCATCGAGACCGTCTCCCACTACAACTACTCGCACGGCGAATGCGTGGCCCTTGGCATGGCCGCCGCGGCGAAGTTGGCGGGTGATATGGGGCTTCTCGACGAGCCTTCACGCCGGCGGATCGTTGCGCTGATCGAGAACGCCGGGCTGCCCGTCCGTGGGCTAACGCTACCCACCGACGCGGTCGTGGAGGCGATGATTTTCGATAAGAAAGTAAAGGGCGGGCGCGTGCGGTTCATCCTGCCCGACCGGATCGGCCACGTTGTGATTCGTGACGACGTGCCTGCGGAACTGGTGACGATGGCTGTCGAGTCGCTTCGCGGATAGGAAGCGGTCGTGCGCCCCCTTGTGGCACGGGCGCCTCGCCCGTGTTCGTGCCGCTATCGCGGGTAACTCTTGGGCGCGGCGCCCATGCCACATACAAAGCCGCTTTTGAAGGGGTTCATCTGCCGCTACAACATTGGCTCCAACTCGCGCTCACTGACGGCATTGGACCGATCCTTTCCCGAAGACTGGTTGAAGCCAGTGGCAGCGCGCAGGCAGCGTGCGCCGCGAGCGTTGATCAGCTCAACAACGTTGAAGGCATCGGGCTGGCGAAATCGCGCAAGATTTTTGCGGCGCTCCGCGCTTCCGCAGCGCAGGTGGAGGGGGAGCTGGCGAAATGCGCCGCCGCCCGGGTGTCGGTGATTTGCCCGGACGACGAAGCCTATCCCGTGCTGCTGCGCAACATTCCCGATCCGCCGAACGTGCTTTATCTGCGGGGGACGCTGGAGCCGCGCGATCTGAACGCGGTCGCCATCGTCGGCAGCCGTCGGTGCAGTTACTACGGGCGCGAGCAGGCCGAGCGTTTCGCGGCGCTGCTCGCCGGGGCGGGCGTCAGCGTGATCAGCGGCGGTGCGCGGGGCGTCGATTCCTCCGCCCACCGTGGGGCGATGTCGCACCCGGACGGGCGGACGATCGCCGTCCTGGGCAGCGGGGTGGACGTGCCCTACCCGCCGGAGAACGCGAGCCTTTTCGACCAGATCGCCGAACGCGGCGTGGTGATGACCGAGTTCCCGCTGGGCACGAGCCCGATGAAGGAAAACTTCCCCCGCCGCAACCGCATCGTCAGCGGGCTTTCGCGCGGGGTGTTGATCGTCGAGGCCGACGAGCGCAGCGGCGCGCTGATCACCGCCCGCCAGGCGTGCGACGATCACGGCCGCCCCGTCTTCGCGCTCCCCGGCCGCGTGGACAATCCCCTCTCCTTCGGCCCCCACATGCTCATCCGCGACGGCGCGACGCTGGTGACGAAACTGGAAGACATTCTCGAAGGCCTCGGTCCGGTTCCGCAGGAGGCAATGGAGTCCACGCTGTTTCCCGGGTTGGAGTCTTCCGAGCAAATCCCCGCCGCCGCGACTTCCGCGGCCCTCGCCCCGGCGGCCGTTGCCATGTCGCTCAACGGTTTGAGCGAGAGGCAGCAGTCGATTCTCACCGCAATCGGCGCCGACGCGGCGAACGTCGATCTGCTCGTCGAGCGCACGGATTTGCCCGCCCACGTCATTTTGCAGGAGCTGACGTTCCTGAGCCTCAAGGGCCGCGTGCGGCGGATCGACGGGCAGACTTACGCTCTGCGATAATCGCCCGATTAAGAAATTCAGTTCTACTTTTTGACCGGCACATTGGGCGTGCCTTTTACTGCGTCGATGAGATGAGTGTCCTTCTTCTCACCGAGCATCGCGCCGAAAAGGGCGGCGACGGGCTCGGTGATGGCCGGGGCGGGGACGGTTATTACCTTGGGGTCGGTGGTCGTGCCCTGGATGCGGATGTCCCAGAGGAGCGTGCGCTGTGCGCAGGTGATGACTTGCTGGATCGCGCCGGCGATGTCGACGAGGACGGTGACTTTTTGCGCCTTCAGCGCGTCCTGCCAATCGCCCAGCGGGGCGGCGACCACTTGCAGGTCCAGGGATTTGTCAAACCCGATCGTTCCCGAGCCCTGCAGGCCGAAGTATGGGTTT
>JAQGHP010000575.1 GCA_028288775.1 Phycisphaerales bacterium
CACGGCGGCGGCGTTGTTGCGGTGGCCGTTGTACAAATCCTTGTGCTGGTCCCACAGGTTGCCGAAGGCGCGGGTGGAGTGCATGAGGGTGATGTAGCGCACGCCCTTCTCGGCGAATCGCCGGGCCATGAGGCAGGCCCGGCCGAAGTCATCCGTCTTCTCTTCGCCGATGCCGTAGAGCGCCCGCGTGGCGGCGGATTCCCCCTCCAACGACATCAACTCCGGCGCCTGCGACTGCATGCGGAACGCGAGTTCCATGTTCTGGATCTCGGTTTCGATGGCGCGGTCGCGGGCGCTTTGCAGCAGGTGGTCCTTGTTCATCGCCTGCACGAGGTCAAGCGATTTGCGCTGGCCGCTGACGGCGCCGGTGAGGTTGTCCCATTCGCGGTCGCGCGATTTGGCGTCGGGGCGGCCGATGGCGACGCCGCCGAACTGCGCGGGGAGGAACGCCGCGGATGAGCCCTTGGGCATGCCCGGCATGATCTCGACAAACGCGGGGAGGTTCTCATTCTCCGTCCCGAGCCCGTACGCCAGCCATGACCCCAGCGGCGGGCGCGGCTCCCGGCCGGAGCCGGTGAAAATCATGTTCTTCGCGGTGAAATGATCCTCATTGTCGTGGTGCAGCGAGTGGATGAAACACAGCTCGTCGAGCAGTTCGTTAGTCTTGGGGAACAGGTCCGACGCCCACATCCCCGCCTGTCCCCATTGCTTCCATTCAAAGGGGCTTTTGAGCAGTTGGCCCGTGGGGGCGAAGGTGAATTTAGGCTTGGCGATGCTAGCCGGGAGCGGCTTGCCGTCATCGCGCTGGAGCAGCGGCTTGTAGTCGTAGCTGTCGATGTGGGAGAGCCCGCCGTCGAGAAAGATGTAGATGCAGCGCTTCGCCCGCGCGGGGAAATGCGGCGCCTTCGCGGCCAGCAGGTTGAGCGAAAGTGGACTCGCGACCGCGGCGGTGGTCGCGCCGAACGTGCGACGCGCGAGCATGTCGGTGAGCGCAATGCTCCCGAATCCGAGCATTGCACGGCGGAGCATTTGTCGTCGGGAGAGGAGCATATTCATTTGACAGTCCGCATGGCCATGGCACGGGTTTTCAACCCGTGCTGGAGACGCTCGGATTTCGGATACCGTATTATTGCGTTCGACGCCACTGAACACGGGTTGAAACCCGTGCCACGTTGGAGTCATTCTACGCAATGAAATTCGTTGCTCGCGTAAATCGCCTGGCAGACTTGCGTCCAGGCTTCCTTCGCGGTTGCGCCTTGGGCGACTAATCCATTCAGATATTCCAATGTCGCAACACTGATCGGCGTGCTCGGCTTGTGGCCCACGGCGATCAGATAGGCCTGCTCAAGGCGCTTCTCGTCGTTAAGTTTGTCCATCTTCAGCAGCCGGTCGGCGAACTTCTCGGCATAGAACCGCGGCAGTGGGCTGTTGAGCCAAAACAGAGATTGTGACGCGGTGTTCGATGTCGGGCGTTTGTCGATCGATGCGCCGCCCATGTCGTAATCGAAGAGCGAAAACATCTTCCGCACCTCCGGCCCCAAGCCCGGCGGAGAGCGCCCCGAAGTCAGCACGTACATCGCGCGGCCCTTGGTCTTTTCCAACTCCAGCGGCTTGCCGCTCTCCTGGCGGATGAAAACGTTGGTGCTGCTGAGCGTCGAGTCGAATAATTCCTCCGCCTCAAGCCGGCGCGGAGAAAAATGCGAGAGGCTGCGATTATCCGGGTCAATCTGGACGGCATGCTCGTCGCCCTCGCAGCTCATGCGGTAGGTGCTGGAGAGAAGAATGAGGCGGTGAAGTTTCTTGATCGACCACGCCGGCCCCGCATCCGCCGAGGGCTCCATCAATGTCGCGGCAAGCCAGTCGAGTAATTCCGGGTGTGTAGGCGCTGCGCCCCGGCTGCCGAAATCGCTGGGGGTGTCAACAATCCCCCGCCCGAAATGCCACTGCCAGATGCGGTTGGCAATCACCCGCGCGGTGAGCGGATTGCGCGGGTCGGTGATCCATCGCGCCAGTTCCAGCCGGCCGCTTTCGCCAGGGGGGACCGTCGGCTGCGGCAGGAGATCGTCAAACAGCCGGGGGACGCCCCGGGGAACCGTGGCGTTGGGATCTGCCTCGATGCTGCCGCGGATGTGGACCGGCATGTCCGCGGGTTTGGGCTGATCGTTGACCGCGACGATCAATTCATGAGGCTTGAGCGCTTGGGCAAGTTGCGCCAACTCGGCATTCGTTGCGTTCGCCGCCTTGCGCTGCTCGGCGCTCAGATACGGGACAACCCCGGCCACCGTGGGCCAGGGGTGATCGGCGTCCTTTACGAAGTCGGCGAGCACCTCGGGCCGGAGTTTCTCATCCGCCGCGATATGCTGGAGTTTTGCGTCGTATCCGTCGTCGATGCGGTAGAGGCGGAATTTGTCGATCCGCGGGAAGTTGCCTTCCTTGCGATTGAGGCGGAGGAAATTGAGCCCTTCGCGCAGGTCGAAAGTGGCCGCCGTTGCCCACCGCTGGTATTGCAGGCCCCATCCGCCGGTGACTTCGCTCAGCGCCTCATCGGAGACGGATGTGCCGTTGACCTGCACGGAGATCGGAGAGTTTTCGTCGGCGGTGTACAGCGCCTCCATCCGATAGGTTCCCGCCTGCGGGACTTCGATGCGGTACTTCACCCATTGCTGCGCCGGGTTCAGCGTCTCGATGATCTGCACGACTTTGCCTTCGCGGGCGAGCTCTGCAATGCGAAGGTTGTAGACGCCGTCAAAGTCCTCGGCCTCGAAGGTCTTTATGAAGGGATGCGGAGTCTTCACCGCGGCGGCGCGGTAGCGCGGCTCGTCGGCCTTCAACGCGGCGAGGAGCTGCGCGTGAAATTCCGAGAGCTGTTTCCACTGCGCGGCTTTCTTCGCATCGATCTGTCGGTTGATCGCGTCATTGGAGGCAACCTCATCGGGCATTGCCAGCGGCCGCAGCAGGCGCACGCGGCCGTCGCGCCAGTATTCGCTGAAATCGCCGACGATGCGCGTGCTGCCGAAGATGCCTGCGAGGCTGTAATAGTCGGCCGTGGGAATGGGATCGAACTTATGGTCGTGGCAGCGGGCGCAGGAGACGGAGAGGCCGAGGAAGGCTTTACTGGTGGCGTTGATCATGTCATCGACCATCTCCAGCCGCAGGCGGTTGGGGTCGGTGCATTGATCGAACCACGAGCCAATGGAAAGGAAGGCCGGGGCGGCGATCTGGTCGTACTCCTTCTGGCGGTCGTCGCCGGGCGGGAGCAGGTCGCCGGCCAGTTGCTCGGTGACGAAGCGATCGAACGGTTTGTCGGAGTTGAAGGCACGGACGACGTAGTCACGGTATTGGGAATCCCCCGCGGTGTGCTTGACGCCGGGGAACGTAACGCGGCCGGGCGTATACCGCGCGACGTCGAGCCAGTGGCGGCCCCACTTTTCCCCGTAATGCGGAGATGCGAGCAGACGATCCACCTGCTTCTCGTAGGCGTCGGGAGAGTTGTCGGCCAGAAACGCCCGTAGCTCCGGGTCCGTGGGCGGGAGGCCGGTGAGATCGAACGTCAGTCGGCGGAGCAGCGCGGATTTGTCCGCCTCGGGCACGGGGTGCATTCCTTGCGCTTCCAGCCGCGCGAGGACGAACGCGTCGATCGGATTGCGAATCCATTTCGCGTCTTTCACGGTCGGGGGCGCGGGCTTTTGGATTGGGCGGAAGGACCAGAATTGTTTCCACTTTTGCCAGTCGTATGAGGGGGCGGACTGCGCGGGGGCCGACTGCGGCTCGGCGTTGGCCGAGTGAGAACGGTTGCCCAATAGGGGCAACCCCAGCGCAAAAAGTGCGATAACACGGAAGAATGAGGGGACGAATCTTCGCATCGGGTAAAACGAGTGCCGGCCAAATTCCCGTGGCACGGGCGGCCCGCCCGTGGGCGGTACTCCGCCGCATCGGCGGGTACTCCGGCCGCCCTAAAGTTGTATGGCACAGCCGCCCTTGGCTGTGATTCCGCCGCAGGCGGAGACCAAAACACAGCCGAGGGCGGCTGTGCCACATTCTGCTTTCTTCGATCCGGTTACCGATCGAACGTCACGGAGTACCGTGACCCATGGGCGGGCCGCCCATGCCACGGCAAGCGCTACACGGCTCAATCACTCATACTCTTACGTATCGGCGGCGCTGCGGGATCAACCGTTGTTCGCTGAGCCGAACCTACATGCCCCAATTCCTCCGCAACCCGCCTGGCCACTGCGTTCCAGTCGCCGAATTTGGGCTGGCGGAACAGGCGGACGGTAGGGTACCAAGGCGTGTCCTCGCGGCCGAGCATCCAGCGGAAATCGGGGTCGTATTGAATCATCGCCCAGACGGGGCGGTCCAAGGCTCCACACAGGTGGACGATCGCGGTATCCACTGCGATCACCAAATCCAGCGCACTGACGAGCCCGGCGGTGGAGTCGAAATCGGTCATGCCGGGCGATGCATCGAACAAGTTCATTCCGGCCGGGGATGACTGGACTTGTTGCGAGGCTTCGCCAAGTTGCAGGCTTACGAAGCTTACGCCCGAGATTTGGCCGAGCGGCGCGAGGCGGCTCAATCGGACCGAGCGGTTTGCGTCATTGCGATGCGTCGGCCGGCCGGCCCAGGCCAATCCGACCTTCAGACCGGGCAAATCCGCTAGCTTTTGCCGCCAGACCGAAATCATTCCGTCGTCGGCGGAGAGATACGGAATGTTGTGCGGAATGGTCTGCAATGTCGTGCCGAATGCCAGCGGCAGGCTAAGCATCGGCACATGAAAATCGAACGGCGGAAGTGGTTGCCCCGCCTCGATCACTTCAATCGCGTGCATCGATCTGCGGAGCAGTGCCGCCAGTTCCGGCCGGGCTTCAACCACTACCTTCGCGCCCCGTCCCGCGAGCAGCGGCGCGTAGCGCACGAACTGGATCGTGTCGCCCAAGCCCTGCTCTGCGTGGATGAGTACGGTCTTACCGTCCACGCTTTCGCCGTGCCATTGCGGCTGCGGGAAGGGCCGGCGCGAACGCTGCTGCAATTCCGGGTCTTCCCAACGGGCTTCGTAGTCGGCCCAGCCCCGCTCGTAATCGCCCATCAGTAACCGGCCCCAGGCGCGGTGCCAGCGCAGCTTTGCCGCGGACGGGCGGAGGCGGATCGCCTGATCGATGAAGGCGAGTCCTTCGCCTGGCCGGCCTTGGCGAATGAGGCCCCAGCCCAAGGCGTGAAGGGCGTCGGCGTGGTTCGGGTCTACTGCGACGCCGCGGCGCGCGGCCTCGACGGATTCGTCGAGCTTTCCGCCCCGGCGGAGCGCTTCGGCCAATCCGACCCACGTATTCGCATTACCCGGTTTCGACCGCGCCACGACGCGGAATTCACTTTCGGCCTCTGCGAATTTTTCGAGTCTGTTCAGGGCTTCGCCGAGCAACTGACGGATCTGCTGGTTGCCGGGCTCTAGGCGCAGGACCTTCCGGTAGCACTCGACAGCATTGGGCCAGTTTTCCTGCTTTCGCCAAAGCTCCGCGAAGTTGGCCGCGTACGCGGCGGTGGTCGGGCTGAGCATCAACGCGCGGTTGAACAGCGGTATGGCCTGGGCGTCGTCGCCCGCCTGGTGCAGCGCGAGCGCCAGAAGGTGAGTTGCATCGGGGTTGTTGCGTTCCACGGCGATTATCTCGCGGTAGATCGCGATCGCCGCCGGCAAGCGGCCGGCCTGGTGGTGGACGATCGCGGCTTGGAGGGCCTGCGCGGATTTGGGCCGGGACATGAGCGGGAAGGTAGTGGCGGAACTGTTGGCGGGCAAGGCCGCTCTGCTCTCTCTCCCTCCCATGGAGAGCGTCGGGGTGAGGGTGAGGCGTGAAAAGTCAGCAAGTGTAGCTTTCTCGAAGGCGCGATTTCATTCACGTGGCATTGGCGGCCCGCCCGTGTCCCGGCCGCCTATGGTGGCAACACATGGGTGGGCCGCCCGTGCCACGGAAAGTCGCGAGCACGTCTTATCGGCTCCGTACGCTCCACCCTCACCCCGGCGCTCTCTCTAGGAGGGAGAGGGTACTACGCGCCCGACGCCAAATTGGTCGCCGGCATGGAGCGGCTTGTTTCCCGCGAAGTCGATTTCAAGCAGCTTCTCGCTCTGCACGCCCGCGCCGGTTTCGTCCTTCAGTACGACAACGACCTTGCGCGTTTTCGTGTCTACCACGTCGCCGGTTGAAGGATACGCGTAGCGGCCGTCAATACCGAAGGTGATCCAGCCCGGCTGGTCGTGCAGGGGAATGCTTGCGATTTGTTTTGGCGGCATGACCGCATTGTCGAACACGTGCAGGCGGCTGTTGTGGGCGTCGGTGACCCAGACTTCCTTTTCATCGGGGGTGAGGCCCACGCCATGGCTCGGGCAGCCGTGCCGCATGGTGGGGCCCTGGGAAAAGCCTTCGACCTCGACGCGTGCGAGCTTTTTCCCGGTGAGCAAGTCCCCCATCTCGAAGCCCAGCAAATCGTTCACGCAGACGTAGCAGACCGTCGAGCGGCCGTTGATGGTGAACGGACGGATCGCCGCGGCAAACGGGCCGACGGTTTTCTCGGCGGTGTGCGTTTTCGTTTCGGCCACCGTCAGCACGGGGGAATGCAGGCCGGCGAGAAATACGTGCTTGCCGTCGGGCCCGTAGACCGTGTTGTGCGCCCCGGAATCGGTGACGATCTTGGCAATTTCATCGCCGTTGGCGGCGTCGATCACGTGCCAGTATTTGCCTTCGAGCGTGGGCTCATACAGGAACTTGCCATCGGGCGCGATCGACATGCGATCGCAGCCGGAGTCGTATGTCTTTTCCCAGAGAACCTTGTCTGTCGTGAGATCGAGGCAGGTGAGGTTTTTCGTGGTGCTCACGTAGAGCTTGCCCGTGACGGCGCTGGCGCAAACTCCCTTTACCGCCTCGGGGTGGGCCCGGTCGCCCAGGGCAGGGACGGAAATGCGACGGAGGAAATGGTGTTCGTGATCGATGTCGAAGACGACGATGCCGACGCCGCCGTATTGGAAATTGTTGCGGATGCCGGGGGTTGCGACGTAGAGCAGATGCCGCGGAACATCGGCAGAAGGCGGAGCGGTCTCGGCCGAGCAGGGGATGCAAAAGAGAAGTATTGCCGAGAGTGTTAGGAGGGTTCGCATGTCTGTCATACGCGCCAAGTAGGGTGATTGTGGAAGGCGATCTCTGGAGAGGCCGCGGCGCGGTTCGGCGGCCTATACTCTTGAAGACGCTATTGCGGCCGGCGAGTGGCTTTTGGCCGTCGCCGATGGGGAGGCTTGGGCTCCGAAGGTTTTTAACCGGAGTGAAGCCGATGGTAAGCATTCAAAAGCCCGCACTCGAACTGCCCGCCCGACCGCACGAAAATCCGCTGGGCATTCGCGGGATCGATCACATCGAGTTCTTCGTCAACGACTGCGAGCAGTGGGCCGCGTACCACGAGAACATGCTGGGCATGCGCCGCCGATGCCAGGGAGACGCTTCGACGGGGCTCGTCGGCCGGCGGGCGGTGGTCGTTGGGCAGGGGCGAATCCACTTTCTTTTCGCGCAGCCGGAGGGATCGGGGGCCCAGGCGGACGCGATTCGCGCGCACCTGGCCGCCCATGGCAATGGGGTGAAGGACATCGCGTTTCGCGTGAAGGATGTGGCGGCGGCGCTGGCGCATGCCCGGTCGGCGGGGGCGAAAGTCGTGCGGCCGATGGACGAGCATGAGGTATTCATCGGCGCGTCCATCGCGGCCTATGGGGACACCACCCACACGTTTATTCAGCGCAAGGCGCACTCCGATTTCGCGCCGGGGTACGTGAACGTTCCGGGCGGGATTGAGGATGAAGAAATTCAGCTCATGATGCTCGACCACATCGTGGCGAATGTGGAGCACATGGACGAGTGGTGCGATTTTTACGCGCGGGTTTTCGGATTCGAGCAGACGGCGCATTTCGACATCAATACCGGCCGCAGCGCGCTGATGAGCAAGGTAATGGGCGACACGGACGGCTACATCCGGCTGCCGATCAATGAACCTTCCAGCCGCAACTCGCAGATCCGCGAATTTCTCGACGGGTACAACGGGCCGGGCGTGCAGCACATCGCGCTGTTGACGCCGGACATTCTTTCCACTGTGCGGGAGATGCGCGCCAGAGGGATGCAGTTTCTGGAAGTACCCGGTTCGTACTTCGATATGCTGCCGGGGCGGGTCGGACAGATCAAGGAGGACATCGAGGCCCTGCGCGAGCTGGGCATTTTGGTGGACCGCGACCGCGAGGACGGCTACCTGCTGCAACTGTTCAGCCAGCCGATCTTCGATCGGCCGACGTTGTTCTACGAAGTCATCCAGCGGCGGGGGAACTCTGAAGGATTTGGGGAAGGGAATTTCCGTGCGCTGTTTGAGGCCATTGAGCGGGAGCAGGCGAAGCGGGGGACGCTGTAAATGCAAAGTAAAAAGTACAAAGTAAAAAGTGCAAAGTTTTGAATGCGGGGCGGGGGGAGCGAGGTGCGATGCGTCTTGCGACGGTATATGACGCGGTGAGAAGGTCGTCGCTGCCGGTTGTTGAATTGGCGAGCGGACGGGTTCCGTTGCGCGACTTGGCGGGGTCGAAGGATGTGCCGGCATATTTGGGAGAGCTGGGGCAGGCGGTAGCGCATCTCGGTGAGATTCGCGCGCTGGCCGCTCAGTGGAAGGGGGAGCCGTTGGCGGCGCTGGAACGGTTTGCCTTATTGGCGCCGGTGCCAAATCCCCGTGCGTTTCGCGATTTTTATGCATTCGAGGAGCACGTGAAGACTTGCCGGGCACAGCGCGGGCTGGAGATGAACCCGGCGTGGTATGAGCAGCCAGTGTTTTACTTTTCCAACCCGTCATCGCTCGTCGGACATGAGACGCCGGTGTTTGCCCCGGCGGGAAGCGTGGAGTTGGATTATGAGCTGGAACTCGGGTTAGTGATCGGGCAGGGCGGGCGCGATATTGCGCCGGAGGAGGCGTGGAAACACGTCGCGGGGTTTACGATCATCAATGATTTTAGCGCGCGGGATTTGCAACGGCGCGAGATGTCTGTCGGCCTCGGACCGGCGAAGGGGAAGGACTTTGCCACGGCGGTTGGGCCGTGCCTCGTCACGTTGGACGAATTTTCGGATCGCATTGAAAGTGACGGTACGCTGCGCCTGCAAATGACCGCACGTGTGAATGGCCGCGAATTGTCGCGGGTGAACGCGGCGGACATGTACTACAGGTGGCCGGCAATCGTCGCCCAGGCGTCGCGCGATGCGGAATTGTTCCCGGGCGATCTGCTGGGCAGCGGCACGGTCGGGACTGGGTGCATCCTGGAGATCGGCCCTGAAGCGGCAGGCGGATGGCTGAAGCCGGGGGACGTGGTCGAGCTGGAAATTGAGCGAATTGGCATCTTGCGCACGCCGATCGTCGCGCGGCCGCAGGGTGGGAAATAGCCAGGAGGTGGTCTCATGGCAGTCTATCGAACACTGGGACAAATCCCGCGCAAGCGGCATATCCGCCTGGCGCGCGATCCGCAGACGAGCTTTTTGGGCGAGGGGCTGGCCTACGAACACGTGATTACCACCGCGGGTTTCGACCGCGCATATTCGATCACCTATCACCTGCGCCCGCCGACGCGGGTGAAGAGGATCGAAGCGGCGGGGCAGATCGCGCCGGCGGCCGTCGAAGGGCAGCCGTTGCGGCATCGGCATCTTCGCAGTCAGGAGTTGCCGCGCGCGGGCGACCCGATTCGCGGGAGGGTGCCGCTGCTGTTCAATGACGACATGACGTGTTACCGGTGCAGGCCGGCCCAAGAGCAGGCCGTGCTCTATCGCAATGGCGGAGCGGATGAAGTGATCTTCGTCTTCGACGGCGCAGGGATGCTGGAAAGCCCCTACGGCGTGCTACCGTACATGGCGGATGATTACATCGTTATTCCACGCGGCACTACGTACCGCCTCGTTCCCAATGACGTGAAGCGAGAGGACCATCTCATTCTCGAATCCGCCGGGCCGGTGCGCATTCCGTCCAAATACCTGAATCCGGATGGGCAGATCCAGCTCGGCGCACCGTACAGTGAGCGCGATTTTCATGGGCCGCACGAGTTGCTCACGATCGACCGGGAGGAAGAGACGGAGATTTTGGTGAAGGACGGGCGCCGCCTGACGCGCACGGTGATGAGCCATCATCCGTTTGACGTGATCGGGTGGGACGGGATGGTGTACCCGTACACGTTTAACGCGATGGATTTTGAGCCGCTGACGGGAACGGTGCATTTGCCGCCGCCTTTTCAGCAGACGTTTGAGTGTCGCGGGTTTGTGATTTGCACGTTTGCTCCGCGGCATCTCGATCATCACCCCGAGTCGATCAAGGTGCCATACGTGCATAGCAACACGGAGGCGGATGAGGTGCTGTTTTACGTTCGCGGCAACTTCGGCTCGCGCCGAGGCGTTGGGAGCGGATCGCTGTCGCACCACCCCGCCGGGATTCCGCATGGGCCGCATCCGGGGACAATAAAGGCCAGCATGGGACATGACCGGACGGAGGAATTGGCGGTCATGTTCGACACGGAGCGGCCGCTTGCGGTGACGGCGGAGGCGATGCGGATTGATGACCCGAAGTATCCGTATAGTTGGATCGAGGCGGGAGCGGATGTTGGAGACGGACAGCCGCGGTGATGGGACAGGCGGCACTGCCGCCCGCGGTTATGTCGGTCGGCCGGTGCTCTGTGGCTTCGGCTTTGAGGCCATGAGTTTATGTGGCACGGGCGGCCCGCGCGTGAGCGGCGGTATTCCGCCGTGTTGGCCTGTACTCAGGCCAGGAAAGTAAGAGCGACGCGACTCTTCGCCCTCAGCGCCGGTCGGGTCGCTGCGCTCTAGCTTTCTTCGACCGGAGTACCGGCCGAAGGTCACGGAGCACTGTGACCACGGGCAAGCTGCCCGCGCCACATGGGCGGGCCGCCGATGCCACGGGGCACCGCGGACCGCGTGACGAAATCGCGGCGTGCCGCCGCTGGCGAAAGAAAGGCGCAGCCCGGGGGCGGCTGTGCAACACTCGGAATTTACTATGACCATCGACCCCGCCACGACGACCCCGCGCGATGTGTATCGACACCTCATCGCCTGCATTACGCCGCGGCCGATTGGGTGGGTGTCTACGATTTCGCCGGCGGGCGTGCCGAACCTTGCGCCGTTTAGCTTCTTTAACGGGGTGGGGGCGAACCCGCCATCCGTGGTGTTCTCGGCGGTGAATCGGCGGGACGGGAGCCGAAAGGATACCGTTCTCAACGTCGAAGCAACGCGACAGTTCGTTATCAACATCGTCTCGGCGCCGATTGCACCGCAGATGAATGCGACGTCGGCGGAATTGGCGTATGAGGTCAGCGAGTTTAAGCCCGCGGGGTTGACGGAGCTGGCGTCCGTGCGGGTGCGCCCGCCGCGGGTGAAGGAGGCGCTGGTGCAAATGGAATGCGAGGTGTTCGACATCGTGCGCGTGGGGGACGGGCCGCTGGCGGCGAATCTGGTCATCGGGATCGTGGCGCTCCTGCACGCGGATGACCGGGTGCTCGATATGAACGGGCAGATCGATCCGAACAAGCTCGATACCATCGGGAGAATGGGGAGCAACTTGTATTGCAATACGCGGGAACGCTTTGAAATGGAAAGGCCTTAGACCGGAGGCGCAGCGTAATGAGTACCGTCCCACCCGCGGCCAGTATCGGACTCTCGACCAATCACGCGCCGTTCATCGAGCAGGCACGCGCGCACGGCGAAATCTTTATCCGTCAGCCGTACGAGTTGTACAGCGAAGAGAATCAGGAAACCTGGCGACGGCTGTACGCGCGCATCCGGCCGCGATGGGAACGGTACGCCAACCGCAAATTTCTCCAGGGCGTTTCGAACCTCGCGCTCGATCCGAACGCGGTGCCGAAGCTGGAGGAGGTGAACCATTTCCTCGCACCGCTCAGCGGATTTTCCGCGAAAGCGGTCAGCGGGTACGTCCCGGCGTATGTGTTTTTCGATTGCCTGCGTACGCGGGCATTCCCCACGACCGTGACCATCCGCGACGGACGGCAGCTCGACTACCTCCCTGAGCCGGACATCTTCCACGACATCGCCGGGCACGTGCCAATGCATACGGACAAGTCGTTTGCGGACGTGCTGGTGCGGTTCGGCGAGTTCGCGCGCGAGGCGGCGGAGCACGTTGCGGGGATTCGGGACGAGCACGAACGGCTGCTGCGGATGGAGAGCATCCTCCGCGCGATGGCCAGGTTCTTCTGGTTCACGGTCGAGTTCGGGCTCATGTGCGAAGCCGGGCAAATCAAAGTCTACGGCAGCGGCCTGCTCAGCAGCTTCGGGGAGATCGAGCATTCTGTTTCTTCGCCCTTGGTGCAGCGGTATCCCATTAGGTTGGAGTGGGTGATAAATCAGGCGTTTGAGATCAATCACTATCAGCCGCTGCTGTTTGTGGTGGAGTCGTTCGAGCACTTGTTTGAGCTGGTGCATGAACTGGAGCAGTGGATGAAAGACGGACGGCTCGACAACGTCGCACCGGGCGAGCCGGGGGTGAATGAGACGGATTTGAAATCCTTCCTGCGGAAGTAAAAAGTGGAAAGTAAAAAGTAAAAAGTGAATCGTTGGAGGGAAGCCCACACCGTGGGTTCGCATCGGCTGTCTTTGCTGCCCTTTTTACTTTTCACTTTCGAATATTTACTTGGCCTCGCGAACGGCTTCCATCGCGGCGGGGTTTTCGAGGGAGGAGACGTCGCCGGGGTTTTCGTTGAGGTGGGCGGCGCGGATCAGACGGCGCATGATTTTTCCGTTGCGGGTTTTGGGAAGTTCATTGACGAACCGAATGGCGCGTGGGGCGAGGGGCTTGCCCAGCTCGTGGATGATGCGGGCGGACAGCTCCTTGCGCAGGGAATCACCCGGGGAGTGACCGGTTCGCAATACGCAGAAGCAGACGAGGGCCTGGCCTTTGAGATCGTCGGGGACGCCTATCGCGGCGGCTTCGCCTACTGCGGGGTGGGCGACGAGGATCGATTCCACCTCGGCAGGGCCCAGGCGTTTGCCGGCGATTTTGATGGTGTCGTCCGAGCGGCCGAGGATGTACCAAAGGCCGTCGGAATCGATCGCGGCCCAGTCGCCGTGGGCCCAGACGTTTTCGAAATGCGACCAATAGGTTTGGAGATAACGCTCGAGGTCTTTCCAGAAGCCGCGGGTCATGCCGATCCAGGGCTGGCGGATGATTAGCTCGCCGACGGCCCCGCGGACGGGGTTGCCGGATTCGTCCACTACGTCCGCGGCCATTCCGGGCAGGGGGCCGGCGAAGGCGCAGGGCTTGAGCAGGGAGAGGATGTTTCCGCAGAGGATGCCGCCGGAAATTTCGGTGCCGCCGGAGTAGTTGAGGATGGGGAGTTTTTTGTTGCCGACAGTCTCGAAGAGCCAGCGCCAGGGCTCGGGGTTCCAAGGTTCGCCGGTGGAGGCGAACTTGCGGAGGGAGGAGAGATCGCATTTTCGCACCGGCGCTTCGCCGTGCTGGAGGAGCAGGCGGACGAGCGTGGGAGAGATGCCGAGCGTGGTGACGCGGTGACGCTCGACCATTTCCCACAGTCGGCTGGGGCTGGGGTAATCCATCGCGCCGTCGTAGAGCATCATCGTCGCGCCGGCCAACAGGGTTCCGAACACGAGCCACGGGCCCATCATCCAGCCCATGTCGGCGATCCAGTAGAGGGTTTCATCGGGGTGCAGGTCCATGCCGTGGAGCATGTCCTGCGCAGCTTTGATGGGAAATCCGCAGTGGGTGTGGACGGCGCCCTTGGGTTTACCGGTGGTGCCGGAGGTGTAGAGGATCATCATCGGGTCGTCCGCGCCGGTGACGGCGGTGGGGGCCTGGGGGACCGCGCCGGCGATGAGCTCATGCCACCAATGATCGCGCTCGCGATTCCAAGGCGGGTTGGTGTCACCGGCATATTCCAGGACGATCATGTGTTGGAGCGTGTGGACGGCCGCGGCGGCTTCATCCGCGACGGGCTTCATGCGCGACACTTTGCCGCGTCGGCGAAATCCATCCGCGGTGAAGAGCGCCTTGGCCTCCGCATCTGCAAGACGTTGGGCGATGGCAGCCGCACCGTACCCGGAGAAGAGCGGCAGAAAGATCCCGCCGACTTTGATGATCGCGAGCATGGCGATCACAATTTCCGGCACCATCGGCATGAACACGCCCACGGCGTCGCCGGGGCCGATGCCCAGTGATTGCAGGGCGCGGGCGGCCTTGTTCACTTCATGATTCAGCGCGCGATAGGTGAGCGTTCGGGTTGTGCCGTCCTCCCCTTCCCATTTGATCGCGGGCTTATCGGCGGTAGGCGTGCTTTCATATTTGTCGAGCAGGTTGTGGACGATGTTCATCTCCCCGCCGACGCACCATCGCGGGCACGCGATGCCTTGGGAGAGATCGACGACCTGCGAGTAAGGGGTGTGAAATTGGATGCCGAGATCTTTCAACACCGCGTCCCAGAACCACGCGATATCGGTGGTGGAGCGGCGATGGAGCTCTTCGAGCGAAGGGATGGCGTGAGCGGCCATGAATCGCCGCAGGTTGCTGGCGGCGATGATCTCCGGCGTCGGCCGCCAGGCTACTTCACCGGTGGGGGCGAAGGGGTGCATAGAGGGATTGTAGTGCGGAACTGGGCGCGCGCGCGGGAAATCCGAATTCCGAATGCCGAAATCCGAATGACGAAATCCGAAGTCAGGGGGAGCCACGAATGACACGAATGCACACGAATGGAATTGAATTCCATTCGTGTGCATTCGTGGCTCACGTCTTTCTTCATCCCTTCACGGCAAGGTCTTCCCTTCGGATTTGGGATTTCGTCATTCGGATTTCATTCGGGTTTCGGGGATTCGGGTTTCGGAATTCAAACCCTCGGATTTCCTTAAAGCTTCACTGTCTTCCCCGTTTCTGCGGATTCGTAGATCGCCTGCATGATCCTTACGTCGCGGAGGCCTTCTTCGCCAGGGGTTTGGCTGGGGGTGTTGGTAAGGATGCACTGGGCGAAGGCGTCGATCTCGGCGGCGAACTGGTCGATGTC
>JAQGHP010000060.1 GCA_028288775.1 Phycisphaerales bacterium
CGCGCCGCCGGTCATCAGAATGCGAGTGCTCGCCGTCATGTAATAGCCCGCGTCCCAATCCGGTTCGGCACGCCCTCTGCGCCCGGGGCAGCAGCTACGTCTGCTTCAGTGGTCTCATGCTTCGCGCTGTCGCGGGGCGATTGCCTGGTAGAGATAGGTCATGGCGATCAGCAGGATCATCCATCCCAGCGCCGGGAACAGGCCGGCGATGAAGTGATTGCCGGCGGGGAAGGAGCGGGGGTTGACGATCATCACCGTGCGCATGGCGAGCCAGAACGACAGCGCCGTGATGAGCAGGTGCATCAGGCCGTAGCCGAGCGACACGCCCACGCCCAGCGCGCTGACCACCGCGCCCCATACCAGATAGCGCTCGTGCATCTGCGGCATCAGCACGAACATCAGCAGCCACGGGGCGGTGAAGGCCACCAGGATGCGCGGGTCATGGCGTCGGCTTTTCCTTGCGATGCCCAGCGAGCACAAGACCAGGCACGTGAAGAAGCAGAGCCCGAGCAGCGTGCGGAATTCGATCGCGGGGAGCGCGAAGTGCAGCGTGTGGCCGAGGAGGGTGGGCAGCCATTCGTGCCGCTCCCAGACATGATCGGTGAGATGCCAGAGGTAGGGCGGGTTCGCCAAAATCGCTTGGATTCCCGCGGCGGACGGGGTGAATTGCCGCCAGTGGCGCGTTGGGTATTCGAGGGCGACACGGTACCACGCGAAGCTCGCATGATACGCCGCGGAGCCAAGGAAAACGGTGGCCGCGACGACGCCCGCCGCCCAGAACGGCGCGGCCCGGCGGGGGAGCAGTCGGGCGGAGAGAAGCGCGATGGTGAGCAGCGCAGCCGCGGCCCATGCGCCGATCAGCGCGTTGGCAGAGCGATGCAGCAGCAGAGCGCAGCCGGTTGTCGTGAGGATTAACGCGCATGCCACCAACCATTGCCACAAGATGCGGAGCTTGGGGAGGAAGGTGGTGGCGACCACCGCGGCGCTCGCCGACGTGATCAGCAATGCGGCGTCGCCCCAATGCGCATGGCCGATGAAGTTTTTGAATCCAGCGCCGGTTGCGTCCGCGAAGGCGAATTTCAGCCATGGCCAGATGGCGAGCAGGGCCATCATCGGCGCCGCGAGCCATGCCCAGGGCCTGGCCCTTGGGCCGATGCAGGCCGCCGCGAGCACCAGAGCGGCAATCGCCATGCTCCCGGCCCAGATCGCGGCGGGGATGTTCGGTACCAACCAGGGCGATAAGAGTATTGCCGACGAAATCGCGATGCCGACGACGAACCGCACTGCCGCCCCGACGCGCAGCTCGAACAGCGGCCACAGGACAAACAGGGCGCTGACCATGATGATCTGCCCCTTCATCATCGCCCCCGCGGCGACCAGCACGCCCGCGGCGAGCCAGCGGTTGTGCGAGGCGAGGTACAGCCCGAACAGATACGCCGGGAGAATCCAGACCTCCCACTGCGGCCAGACGTGCGCGTCGCAGATCATCGCGGTGTTCCACCAGATCAGCAGGGCCGCGACGAGCCCCGCGACCCAACCGCGCGACTGTTCGGCGGCCGAGAGGATCGGCACGATGCCGCCCTGCGCGAGTCGGGCCTGCCGCGCCTCTTGCCCGCGACGGACCCATAGCCGCACGAGCAGGAACGCGGCGAGGCATGCGAGCACCTCGCACGATTCGTTCAGCCACATCAGGGGGGCACTGTACGGATACGGCGGCTGCCAGGTGGTCACCAGCGGGTATTTCACGCGCATGTGGCGGACCCACGCCGCCATGGTGAACAGCCGGGCCGGCGTGTAGTCGAGGTTGTACTCTTCCTGGATGGATTGCTTCTCGACGCGGTCGTAGAGCCCGACGTATGCGGGGAACCAGTATTTCCAATCGGTCGGTTTGCCGTGCGGGTCTGCGCTGGCGCGGAGGGTGGCGTCGCGCATGACCTCCGTGCCCCAGTGGTAGCCGTTTTCAATGTCGAAGTTGAGGCGGAGATAAGTATCGGGCTGGCGGGTTTTTTCCCAGAGCCAGACGCGCAGCCGCAGGCCCGAGAGGAGGGACGCGGCGAGAACGCAGGCGACCAGCACGCCGACGGCGGCGCGCTGAAAATTTCCGCGGAGGTCCCACGGCCGGGCGTTTTCCCCCGCCGAATAGTCGAGAGGTACGGCGCGTGTCTGTGGTTCTTCCAGGAGCTGGGTCATGCTTCCACCTGTCACGGATGTGTGAACGAAGACGATGCGAGTTTCGCCCGGGCGACTACCTTACGGCACGCGGCGCCGCGCTGCCAGACGTCTTTTCGGCAACCACGGCGCACTGCTGGGTAATACGCACCACAACGATTCCGGTGACGCGGCGTACCGAAGCTGGTGGTTACTTCTATCATCGCGCTTCCGCGTCAACTCGCTTCCTTCGCACCAGTGCGCGCTGCGGCAAGGCAACTGTTTTTGGCGGCGATGTGCGGCGCGGCCGCGGCCGGGTGCAGCGCTGACGCGTACCGGCGGTCGGCGGACCGCGAGGTGTTTCCGCTGGTGCATGACCGCGAGGAACACGCGCTGGGGTATGCGCCGCAGGTGGAAGTGAAGCCGACCGCGCCGCCGGCCGTGCCGGCGCGGGCGTACGAGAAGATTCCGCTGACCCGCCGGCCGCCCGAAGAGTCGCCCGGGATTGAGAAGATGCCGACGGTGCTTCCGTACGGGGTCCTCGGGCCGGCGTATCCGCCGCCCGTGGAGCCGCCGGGGTTTGGCGATGACGTTGCAGCGCAGATGCAGGCCATGCAACCGGGCGTGGGGGACGTGTATGGGCCGCCCGTGCCGGCGGAATTGCGACGGCGATTCGATCTATTCCAGTCGCTCGCCTACGCCACGCGGAACAACCGTAATTACAAGTCGCAGATGGAGCAACTGTACCTCGCGGCGCTCGGCGTCACGCTCCAGCGGCATCTGCTCAGCCCCATCCCCTTCGCGACGACCGGCGTGCAATACACCGGCGGGCAGCTCGATACCAGGTACCAGTCGGCACTGGCCGCCACCGGCACGGTGGGCGTCAAGCAGCAGCTTCCCTACGGCGGGCAGATCGTCGCGCAGACGCTCGTCAACTTCGTGGATGCCCTCAACAGCACCACCCTCGGCGGAGAAAGCGCCCAGGTCGCCCTCTCGGGAAGCATCCCGCTGCTCCGCGGGGCGGGCATGGTCAACCTCGAGCCGCTGATCCAGAGCGAGCGCTCGCTCGTGTATCAGGTGCGTGGCTTTGAAGAATATCGACGGCAGTTCGTGGTGGACGTGTCGCGGCAGTATTTCAGCCTGCTCACGTCGCAGCAGTCGGTCAGCAACCGCCGACAGAACGTGGCGAACCTCAGCGCCTTGCTCGAAAGAACGCAGGCGCTCTTCGACGCCGGGCGGCTGAATTTCCTGGAGGTGCAGCGCTCAGAGCAGGCGCTGCTGCAGGGGGAGAATGATTTGTCCGATGCGCTGGCCAATTACCAGGGAAGCGTGGACAACTTCAAGTTGGTGTTGGGCATGCCGGTGGAGGAGGATTTCGACGCGATGCCGTCGGAATTGGACGTGAATGTGCCGGAGATTGAGGGGCGCGACGTGATCGCGGTGGCCGAGCAGTATCGGCTGGAATTGCAGACCGCGCGGGACCAGATTGATGACGCCC
>JAQGHP010000609.1 GCA_028288775.1 Phycisphaerales bacterium
ATTCTCCTTGGGGATCGGCACCTTCGACAGCAAAGCCTCGTTGGCCATGCGAAAGTTGCTCTGATCCGAGTCCGGCGGAACACACCGCTCGTCGCCGAAATAAATTTCCACCTTCCCCCAATCGATCGCCGATCGATACGGTTCGCTTGCCAGCAACTTGTACAACCCTTCGGGCGTGTGCCCGCCCGATAGTGCAATGGAAAATGAACCCTTCTCCGCGATCGCCCACTTGGCCGCATCGGTAACGCGGTCGGCGGCTTCGCGGACCAGTTCGGTCATGTCCGGCACGACTTTGATTTCTCGCTCCATAAGTAACGTACAGTGTAGGCCCGGCAGGCATTTGGCAAGGGAGGTTCGACGGCTGAGTCAGGCTTTTGCTCATGAATTGCCCCTCTATGGGCAATGCCGCACGAGGCTGAGTTGGCAGCGGTTGGATGTTGTCGATCCATGGGGTCGCTTCACGCCCATGCGTTTTCGACCGGGGCGTCCCAAGGGTCGCGCTTCCATCCGGCGTAGCCGAATTTCATTCCCAGCCCGGACATCGCCCAGCGGGCGGGGGCGAGCAGCAGGTCGCGCAGGGGGACAACCGGCCGCAGGCCGTTGGGGCGGAAGGCCAAACAGGTGACGTCATCGCGCATGGCGTATTCCGGATCGTCTTTGGCAATTGCCGACAGCAGGCGGGGGATCAATTGCGACGCGTTTACGTTCCCGATGCCGCTGACAAGGCGGAGCAGGCCGGCGGCTCCCAGGAACTCGCCGCCGGCGTCCTTCGACTCAGCCAGGCAGTCCGTGTAGCAAAGGATGATGTCACCCACGTCCAGCGGCGTTTCAAACTGCTCGTAGGTCGATTCGTCCTCGATCCCCCACGGAATGCCGCCGACGTCCGCGGCGGCCTTGGGCTGGAGCAGCGTCCACCGCTTCCGCTTCGCCTGATACCACAAGGGCGGCGGATGCCCGGCGTTCGACACGACCAATCGCCGCTTGGGCGATTCGAAAGTCATCACCACCGCCGTGGCAAAAATGCCGTTCGTAGAAGCAGCTGTGAATTCCCGATTCAGCGAACGAACGACGCTCAATTGGTTGTGGTGGTTAATGAACCGCCGCATGAGCAACCGAAGCTGCGCCCCCGTCTCGGCGACGCCCGCGCCGTGCCCGGCAATATCGGCCACGACCAAGCGCACCACCTGCCCACCGGCACAGGTAGAAACGTAGTGTACATCGCCCCCCGCCGCCTGATTCTTGCACGGCTGGCTGTACACCCACGCGTCCATCCCGGGCATGATCACGCCGCTATCGACGGATTGATTGCCGCCCCAGACTTCCATGCATTGCATGTGTTTGATTGCATTCATTTCACGTTTCCACAAGCACGCGAACGCTCGGACGGGCGTCATCTTCCGGTTCGCAAATCTTGATCACCACGTCGTGATTTAAAGCGGTAATGAAGCGCATTAGCCGGTCGGTCGAAAAATCGGCTAACCGACCGCGCATGAGCGCCGATACTTTAGGTTGATCGACGCCGAGCCGCGCCGCGGCCTCCCTCTGCGATAGCCCAGCGTCCTTGATCAGGACGCAAATTTGATGTGCCAACTCGGCCTTGGCCATGTGCTCCGAGGCATTGGGAAGCCCGAGATCGGCGAATACGTTGCCGCCGCTCGGATGAACGGTCTCCTGCGGCTCACTTTTCGCGGCGCGTCGTTTTGTTGCCGCCTTCTTGCTCATAATTCTCCTTATGATGTCTGGTCGCCACATCCAGGCGTTTCTTCACTCTGTCCAATTCCTTCTGAGGCGTCGCGATTCCCTTTTTCGATTTCTTTTGGAAGGCGTGTAATACATAGACCGCCGACGGGAGCTTGATCGTGTAAACGGTCCGATAGGTGCTTCCGTCATGATCGGTAACGATCTCCAATACACCGGCCCCGCCAAACCCTTTCATCGGCTTGGCATCGATATATTTCCCGCCGAGTTCGGCTTGGAGCAAAGCAAATCCCACCATTACACGCACTTCGCTGGGAAACTCGCGCACGTCGTCGCGCGACGAGCCGATCCAGTGCAAAGGTTTCTTCCCTGGCTGGGGTCGAGCCACATGCCAATTCTAGCATACACGTTCACAACGGTCCAGTGAGGTGAACTGACGGTTCTGCGAGCGACTACCGCTGGCGAATTAAACAGGGCGTCCTCGCCCACATGGTCGAGGGGGAATAGGTGAGACGTGGGCAGTCGCTCTTCGCGGAGCGGACGGTCAGGCGTGTTGCGCCGCCGCTGCCGTCGCACTCTGCGGCTGCGAGGCGTTGGATTGGTCGCCGGAGTCGGACTTCCTTTGGACGCGCGAAGTCCTTTCACCGCCCGTCAGCCGCTTCATGAAGTTCTCGAACTTCTGCTTTATCCCGGCGAACGCGGACGACGTGTTCTCGTTGCCTCGGAGCTGCTTTTCCAGGTCGGAGACGGACTTGCCCAGTTCCCTGTACTCGTCATCGCTCTCGCTGTAGCCGAGTTCGACAGCGCGGTCGAGCTCCGTGCGCGCGAGCGACAGAAATCGTCTGGCCGCGTCGCGGTCCTGGTCGCGGAGGGACTCGGCGGTGTTGATCGCCAGGCGTGCCATGACCAGCGGCAGCGGGATGATCCGGTCGATTACCACGATGCTGCCAATCGCCGCCTGAAGCATGCCACGGGCCTCATCGGTTTGATTCCGGTCGAGCAGGCGCGCTGCCTCGCGCAACGCGGCGGGGTAGGCGCCAATCGGAAGGTGGAACGTGCGCACGCGGATTTCGCTGATCAGCATGCCCAGCAGCAGCCGCGTGAGCGGGTAGTCGTTGGCCAGCATCGCACCGCTCGCCGCGGCGGAGATGTCGCGGATGGAGCCCAGGTCGTCGGGCGCCGTGTCGATGATCTCGGCGCTGGCATCCACCGGCAGCAGCGCCGTGTCGGGGTTGCGGGCCACGAGCACGTCAATCGTGCCGGCCGCACGCTCGATCGCGGCCATCGCGTCGGCGGTCTTCCCCTCGGCGATGAACCTCAGCGCTTTGCGAGTCTCATCCAAAGCCATCGCGGCTTCCCTGTCGATCGTCCGCCGGGCCTGTTCCTCGGCGTCCTGCCGATGCCGCTCGGCGTCGGCGCGGGCCTGCTGCTGCATCTGCGATTGCGAGGGCGAACCGGACCGGTTCGCGTCGGTGGACGGAGTTCCAGTCGTGCCGGGCGTTGTGGTGGTCGTCATGGCGGGGCCTTCCTTTCGGTTTGCGAATTTCGAGTTGGCAGGTGAAACGTTGACATCGTCGGCTTGATAAAGAGCGACTGAAATCGTGCAAACGTCGCGCCGTTTCAATTCTCCAACCCGTTGAAAATCCGAAAGGCCGAGCGGCCACGCGTGCGGACCGATCGCCTCGTTTTGTCGAGCACGGATGTGAAAGATTGAATGGGAGATCGCCGCACCGGCAGGCCTCGACTACCGTGCGCTCGCGGCAGGCTTGTGCGCGTCGATCATGCCCAGGAGATGCGCCGCCGCGTTCTCGATGTCCAGATACTTGTACTGCCCCGCCCGACTCTCGGCGGACAGCACCGCGCAGCGATGCACGTTCTTGAAATCGCCGTAGGGGAATTTATACCGGGCCTTGGTGTCCACCGGCTCGCTATCGTCGATCGCCAGATGCCATCTGCCATACTCGGCGAAGCCGTGTTCGGCGATGAACTCGTTTTCCTGCTGGGCGGTAGGCTGGTGCTCGCTCCACGCGTCGCGTTCGTCGAAGACGAACTTGCCTTCGCTGGCGAGTTCCTTGGCGTACTGAAATGCGCTCTTATGTAATTTTGCCGGCATGAGATCGCTCCTTCCATCGCTGGTTGATTTGGAAGGACGTGCAAGCGGCGTACCCTAATCGCCCGTGCCGTGGCATGGGCGGCCCGCCCATGG
>JAQGHP010000623.1 GCA_028288775.1 Phycisphaerales bacterium
GTGGCGCGACGCTGTGGCGGATGACGCAGGTCGGCAGGTCGTCGAAGTCGAGGGGGACGTCGTCGTTCCGGTGGAAACCGCGTCGAACAAGGCGGAATTCGCGGCCCGCACGATCCGGCCGAAAATCCAAAGGCTGCTCACGCGGTTCCTCAAGCCGCTCGGTTCCGTCGAGCCGACGAAGAAGTCATTGCGGCTCGACATCGCGGGCGACGTCGATCTTCAAGACCCCGCAGCCACGGTCGCGAAGATGAAGGTGGATCACGGCGTTGGCGCGTCGCCACTGCTTGTCGGCGGGTACGGGGCGGCGCGCGGGCTGCTCGAATTGTTCGTGCAAGAGAAGTTGCACGGTTACGGCGAGGGGAGGCGGGAGCCGTCAGTCCGCGGGACGTCGATGCTGGCCGCGTATCTGCATTTCGGGCAGATTTCGCCGGTCGAGATCGCGCTGGCGGTGCAGCAGTCCGCAGCGCCACCGGCCGACCGCGAGGCCTTCCTCGATGAACTCATCGTGCGGCGGGAACTGGCGATGAACTTCGCCTACTTCCACCCGCGCTATGACGAATACGAAGGCCTCCCCGCTTGGGCGCGCAAGACCCTCGCCGCCCACGCGGGCGAGGAGCGCGTGGACGTTTACACCACCGCCCAGTTGGAAGAGGCCCGCACGCACGATGCGTATTGGAACGCCGCGCAAAACGAGATGCTGCGGACCGGCTTCATGCACAACTCGATGCGGATGTATTGGGGCAAGAAGATCCTGGAGTGGAAGAAGTCGCCGCAGGAGGCGTTTGCGGACGCGCTGTATTTGAACAACAAGTACTTCCTCTGCGGCCGCGACCCGGCGAGCTACGCGAACGTCGGCTGGCTCTTCGGTCTGCACGACCGCCCGTGGGCGACGCGGAAAATCTTCGGCACCGTGCGCTACATGAACGCGGAGGGATTGAAGCGGAAGTTCGACATGGACGCGTACGTGCAAATGGTGGCAGGGCTCACCACCCCCGGAAAGCCCAAAATATCGAGACGAGAATCAGCACGAGGATGAGCGCCACGATCCATCCGCGCCGCTTGGGAGGCGCGTCCTCTTCCGAAATGTAGGTTCCGCAGTGGGGGCAGCGCTGCGCGTCTTCGGAGATTTCCTTGCCGCAGTGGGGGCAGGCTTGCGTGGAGGGGTCGAGGTTCCAGTCGGCATCTTCGGCGTCGGGGTGTTCCGATTCGTCGAAGTCCTCTTCGGGTTCGTACTCGTCTTCGTCGTGGTAGGTGGGCATCGGAGGGACATTCTTACACGCCGCGGATGGGAATCACAGTGTCCCCTGATGGGGCGGCGGTGCCGCATTCGGGGCAGCGGCCGGGGCTGGCGCACAGGTCGTAGCCGCAGATGCGGCAGAGGCCCTTCGCGACTCGCCGACGGACGCGAAGTCGTCGAATGACCCATGGGCAAAATAGCAAGCCGAATATCACCACCGGCAGCCATGCGGGCAGGGCGACGCCTTGTTCCGTGATGTCATAGAACGAACTCACTTCTCCCCATTGGTAGGTATGAAACCCTAAGCGATTCCACATCGAGTTGACCGGCAGCGGGTCGGAGCCCATGTGACCCGCGCCGAGCCTGCCCCAGGTCCAGGTCGAATGCCCGGTGCCGTCTGATGTGGGTTGCGCCGTGTGCGCGAAGAACGCATGCTCGGCATAACTGAGGCGGATGTCGCCGCGGGTCCAGGCGATGCCGTGGGTGTGATGTGTGATGATGTCGCCATCGCTCTTTGCTGGGCTGGAAAGCTGGAGGTAGTCGGTGCCCCAAAAGCTGCGGACCCACAGTGCGATCGCGGCGGCGCACAGGACCAGGGTCAAGAGCGAAAAGAATGATCGCGCCCGGCGCGGCATGCAGGGATTGTACGGCGGGGAGAGGAAATGTGAGGCGGCGTCATCCGAAGATGATCAGCACAATCGTGACGCGGGCGTCCCGCCCGTGCATGGTGTGTTTCGATTGCGCAAGGCACTTTCTTCGGGAATTTACGCATCCCGCACGGGCGGGACGCCCGTGTCACGAGAGACGGATGCGCATGATTGCAGCCAGCACGGGACGGCCGCTCATTTTGCGATTGCTCAAACGGCTCAGATTGCCGTACGATTTCGGGCTCGAACCGGCGCGGTGCGCCGGGGTCGATCTCGAAACCATTTCAGGAAGGACCGCGCAATGCTACGTCGATCTTCTTTTGCCGCCGCTCTCGTGGCGGCCGGGGCTTTGTTCGTGGGTGGGGCCAACATCGTGCATGCCGCGGACGCGGCAAGTGGGGCGGTGGCCCACATCCACGGCGCTGGCGACACCAAGGACAAGATCACCGGCACCGCCACGTTCACCCCCGCCGAAGGCGGTGTGAAAGTTGTCGTCGAGGTGAAGGGCCTCACGCCCGGCAAGCACGGGATTCACATCCACGAAAAAGCCGATCTCAGCAAGCCCGACCTTTCGGGCGCCGGCGGCCACTTCAACCCCGGCGGCCATAAGCACGGCGGACCGGATGGCGAACACCACGCCGGGGACCTTGGCAACATCGAAGCCGATGCGGACGGAAACGCCCATCTCGAAGAGACCGTTAAGGGCCTCTCGATCGCGGACGCGAAGGACGGCGTCATCGGGCATTCGGTCATCATTCACGCCGCGGTGGACGACCTGAAGTCCGACCCCGCGGGCAACTCGGGCAAGCGCATCGCGGGCGGGGTGATTGAAGCGGAGAAGGCGGAAAAGTAGAAGAAGCAGTGAATTGCCGGCGCGGTCAAAACGCTCTCCCTCTCCCTCGTACCCGGGGGAGAGGGCAGGGGTGAGGGGTCGAGCGTAGAGCGGCGCTAATGGCGAATTCTGTAGGGTCTGCACTGCGGACCGTTCGCGCTGCTCGCGATGGAATGGTCCGCAGCCATGTAGGGTGGGTGTACTCGCCCACCATTTTACGCTCAAGCGGTCGATGAACGGTCGGTGGGCGAGTGGGCGAGTGGGCGAGTACGCCCACCCTACATGGCTTCGGAATTCCGGCGCAACTCTACGTTCCGCCCCTCACCCTATCCCTCTCCCCCGAGTACGAGGGAGAGGGGACCGGAGCGCCTTCCGGAATTGGGAATGCTACCCTGAGATTCCCATATCCGGTCGGTCGATCGCTGTTCGAATTGCCCCCATCTGATGCCACAAATAAAGGCCCGCTCCAATCGTCACGCCCCCGAAGGCGATCAGATCCCACACTCGTGCTCCGTGGCGAAGCAGATCGCCCGCGTCGCCGACTCGGGTTATCCATCCCACTCCTAAATATGCGCCGTTTGCGATGAGGCAAAATCCTGCAAACAGTTGCAATAGTTGATGAACCGCGTTCCGTGTGAAGAGGCCCGTGAGCAGCCAGGCTGCGAATGGAATTATGCATCCCCAGATCGGCCCGCCCCAGGAGACGAATTGCGGGTGCGGGTTCTGTGAGAGATCGGTGCGGGAGAAATCGAGAAGGGGGAGGGAGACGTGCGAGACTTTTCCGCCGCTGAGCCACGCGTGCAGGACATGGCCCGATTCATGCACGGCCATCATCCCCAACCACGCGGGATACAGCAGGCATGCCACCCAAAACAGGCGCGGACCGCGTCGGGCGGCCGGCGGGGTTGAGGGCGAATCGCGCTCTTCTTGTTTCATGGTGCACTTCCGCGCCGTTAGGGTAATATCCGGACGCGATGCTCGCCACGCTACAGAACATTTTGGGCGAAAACGGCGCCGTGGCCCGGCGGCTGGGGGAGCGGTACGAGTTTCGGCCGCAGCAGCTTGAGATGGCCGCCGCGGTGGGGGATGCGCTGGACGAGGGACATCATCTTCTCGTCGAGGCGGGAACGGGCGTCGGAAAATCGTTCGCCTATCTGCTTCCGGCCATCAACTATGCGGTGAAGAAGAAAAAACGCGTCGTCATCTCCACCCACACCATCTCGCTCCAGGAACAGCTCATCGAAAAAGACATCCCGCTGCTGCGGGCGGTCTATCCCGATGAGTTCACCGCGGTGCTCGTGAAAGGCCGCAGCAATTACCTCTGCCAGCGTCGCCTGGAACAAGCCCGCGGTCGCCAGCAGTCCTTGTTCGAAAATCAAAACCAGCTCGAAAGCTTGTGGACGATCGAAGAATGGGCCAACTCCACCGGCGACGGCTCGCTGGCCGATCTCGCCGGCGTCCCGGACCCGGGCGTGTGGGACAAAGTCTGCGCCGAGCACGGCAACTGCCTGGGCAAAAAATGTAAATTCTACCAGCACTGCTTCTGGCAGGCCGCCAAACGCCGCATGGCGGGCGGGAACATTCTGGTCGTGAACCACGCGCTCTTCTTCTCCGACCTGGCCTTGCGAATGGCGGGTGTGAATTATCTGCCCAAGTATGACGCCGTGATTCTGGACGAGGCGCACACGGTCGAGGACGTGGCGGGGAGCCACTTCGGTTTGAACGTGTCGGAGAGCGGGCTGCGGTATCAGTTGCGCAGCCTGTACGACGTGCGGCGAGGCAAGGGGATGCTCAGCGTCCACGGTTCCGCGGCCAACGACGCGATCCGCGACCTGGTCGAGTTGCACGAGCGGATGGATGATTTTTTCGAGGGGTGCATGCAGTGGCAGCAGTCGGCAGGGCGGGCGAATGGGCGGATTCACGAGGCCAACATCGTCCAGAACACGCTCTCCCCCAAGCTCCGCGACCTAGCGTTGCACATGAAGGCGATGCTGCCGGGGCTGGCGAAGGAGGAGGAGATCAGCGAGGTATCGAGCGGCGCGGAAAAGGTGACGCTGCTGTCGCAGACCCTGGACGCCGTGATCGGCCAAACGATGGAGGATGCGGTGTATTGGATGGACACCGCAGGCAAGAGCCAGCAGCGGAAAGTGAGCTTGCACGCCGCTCCGATCAATATTGCAGAGGGGTTGAGGCGGCATTTGTTTGGGGAAGTGAAGAGCGTGGTGATGACGAGCGCGACGTTGTGTACGGGGGGCGGGAAGACGGCCCGCGGCACGAGTGCGGAAGGCGTGAAAAGACCCATCCACAATGTTACTTCGCGCCCCCAGCACGGGTTGGAAACTCGGGCCACCGTAGGTCAACCGGATGCACCGAACACGGGGCGGCCTCTTCGTGGCACGGGTTTTCAACCCGTGCGTAGTGCCACGGGAGGGGAGGACCGCGATCCGTTTCAATACATTCGCTCGCGGCTGGGGGTGCCGGAATGCCCGGTTTTGCAGCTCGGGTCGCCGTTTGACTATTCGACGCAGGCGACGCTTTACCTCGAGACCGACCTCCCTGAGCCCAACGACGCGCTGCGGTTTCTTCCCGCGGCTTGTGGGAAGATCCTGCATTATCTGAAGCAGACCAACGGCGGCGCGTTTGTGCTGTTCACCAGCTACAAGATGATGATCGACGCGGGGAATCGGCTGAAGGAAAGCCTCGACGCGATCGGGCTGCCGCTGATGGTGCAGGGGCAGCAGGCGCCGCGGAAGGTATTGCTGGAGCGGTTCCGCACGACGCCCAACGCGGTGTTGTTCGGGACGAGCAGCTTCTGGCAGGGGATCGACGTGCAGGGGGAGGCGCTGCGGAACGTGATCATCGTCAAGCTGCCGTTCGCGGTGCCGGATGAGCCGGTGGTCGAGGCCCGGCTCGACGCGATCAAGCGCTCGGGCGGCAACCCGTTCATGGATTACTCGGTGCCCGAGGCGATCATCAAGCTTAAGCAGGGCTTCGGGCGATTGATTCGAAGCAAGACGGACAAGGGGATCGTGGTGATCCTCGACAGCCGCGTGAAATCAAAGCGGTATGGGAAGCTCTTTCTCGAAGCGCTGCCGGAGTGTAGAAAAGCTAGTGCAGAGTGCGACGTAAGTGCAGAGTGAAGAGTGCGAAATAAGTGCAGAGTGCAGAATGCAGAGTAACTGCGGCGTGATGAGTGAAAGACCCAAAGTTTGGGTCCGCTCTTCACTCTGCATTCTGCACTCTTCATTCT
>JAQGHP010000634.1 GCA_028288775.1 Phycisphaerales bacterium
TCGACCACCGAAATCCTCAGGATTCCAGGCCAGGTATCGACCCATACCGCATGCCCATTCGACGTGACCCATGCCACGAGATCGTCGCGATGGATGCTCCGCACCCACAACGAACCCGTCGCGACGCACATCAGCAGTGACAACGCACAAACGACAGTGAAAAGTCGACGAAGCATTCACCACCCCAATCGAAGGATACGTAGCTCCAAGAGCAGGATAACTGCCGGTGGGGTCCTCTCACGCGGCATGAGTTTTCAATCCATGTTTCCGACACCCCGGAAAACCCGTGCCACGAAAAAGGCACGGCTGCCGCACTCCCTCCCCGCGGAATGTAGCAAAACTGTCCCGCCGGTTACTCTATTTTACTTTCTTATCCGCGTTCCGGTATGCTCGAAAGAACCGTGCGAAGAGAAGGAGTCGTCATGCCCGACGTGAAGCCCGTGGAACAACCCGCCCGCGTGGCCCTTGGCGGTTTCGTGATGTGCCTCAACGTGAAGGACGTTCACGCCGCCCTCGAGTTTTACACCAAGCTCGATTTCCGAAAAGTTGACGGCGTGCTCGCCGACGGCTGGGCGATCGTCGAGCAGAACGGCGTGCGCCTGGGGCTCTTCCAGGGCCACATCCCCGCCAACCTCCTCAACTTCCGCGGAGCCGACGTCTTCGCCCTGCAGGAGTCCCTCCAATCCCGCGGCCTGAAAATGAAAACCGAAGCCTTCCGCGACCCCAAAGGCTGCTGCACCGCCTACCTGGAAGACCCGGACGGCAATGTCCTCATGCTCGAGACCTGCCCGGGGGAAACGCTTTGAGGTGCCTTTGGGGGTGATGAACGCAGAGGCGCGGTCAAATCCGAATGTCGAAATCCGAAGTCGGCGGGAGCCACGAATCCCACGAATTGACACGAATAAAACTGAAGTCATTCGTGTTCATTCGTGCGATTCGTGGCTCACGTCTTTCCTCGCCCCTTCGCCCCTTGGCGGCGGAGTCTTCTCAGATTTCGGATTTCTTCCCTCTTTGCCTATCATCTTCCCACAATGACCAGCAACCCACTCGACATCCTTCTCGCCCACGACCAGTGGGCCACCCGGCAGCTCCTCGAAGCCTGCGCGAAGCTCACCCCCGAGCAGTTTCACCAGCGCTTTGAGATGGGACCGGGGTCGGTGCATGACACCCTCACGCACCTGCTCGCCGCCTTCAGGGCATGGGGGGATCTGCTCGCCGGCCGGGAGATGCGGCCGCGATTGGAGGGGACGAAAAGAACGCCGCAGGAGCTGACGGCGCTGCTCGACGAGATAGCCGCGGATTTCGAGGCCAGCGCCCGCGCCCACCCGACGGACGGCCTGGTCACCCGCGCCCGCGAAGGAAAAACCTACACCTTCACCCGCGGCGGCGTCATCACCCACGTCGCCACCCACGGCATGCACCACCGCGCCCAATGCCTCAACATGCTCCGCCACCTGGGCGAAACGCCGCTGCCGCCGAGCTCCGTGTTGGATTGGATGATTCAGGTCGAAGGTGCCGCCAAGTAACGTCGTTTCCGGCGCAAATTTGGTTCGGTATGCGCCCGTCCCCCATGGCACGTGTTTTCAACACGTGCCCGGTGACTTGCGAGCACCTCGGGGGACTTAGGCCGCAAATCATACCTTCCCGTTCGCGACGGCAGGGACCACGCCGCATTCAGGGCAGCGCTCGGGCGTGGCGCGGAGGTCGTAGCCGCAGGCGCGACACGATTGGTGACCCGGCCTGCGGCCCCGTAATCGAAAACAGGCCCTGGCACCCGGGGGAATTGCAAAGAATGCAACGACGGCCCAATGTGGGAATTCAATCATCAACTCCCTTCGGGACGGCCTCACGCCACGAAGGCTGGATAGCGAAAATCCGAAATCTCGATACCACGTCGGCGGCCCGAATGGAGGAAACCGTACGGCGGGGAATGATTCCCAAGCTATTGGGTGCCGAACCGGAACGGTATTCGCCTCGTGAGCCGTCGCGTCGTAGATGACGACAGATGCAAAGCCAAAGCGGCCTCGATTGCTGAAGAAGCCCCACTCCATTCCGCGGTATGCGCGGGGCCGCGTTTGCGTCCATTCGCGGTCGTAGCGGATAAGTTCATCTCGCCAGTAACTACGCGCCCACATCACGCACGTACCCCCGCACAGCAGCAGCGACAAAAACGAGGTGAAGGTGAAGAGACGGCGTATCACGCGTTTCCCGTTGGGCCCGGAATAGTCCCACATTCCGGGCAGCGGCCAGGCGTGGCGCGGAGGTCGTAGCCGCAGCGAAGGCAGGTCCCGGAGTGACGGCGTTTTGCGCGCCGGATGAGAATCCTCAGCTGCCGGGCCGGGAGGATGATTGTCAAAGCGGCCGGGAACCAATACGGGACAAGAAAGTAGTCGGTCCGAAAAGTGAACGGGTTTTCACTAGCCCCGGTTCCGGTCGATGTACGAATGGCAAATCCAAGCAGCGACCACCTGACGGAGCCGAACGTGTAATCATTGACGGGACCGGAGTACGTTGCCCAAAACGGTTCCCTCCGCGGAAGACCTACCTGCGTGTCATGAGAAGCCACGAGATCGCCCCGCCACGAAAGGAGCACCCACATTGCCCGATCCGCGGTATGGCGGCCAACATCGTCCTGATACCAATAGCTGCGCAACCATAGCCCGCACGTCGCTACGCACAGCAGTAGCGAAAGTCCTGTTAGGAGTATGAAGGCGCGGCGTCTCATGCATTCCCCTTCGCTGCCGTCGGCACCACGCCGCATTCCGGGCAGCGGTCGGGCGTCGCGCGAAGGTCGTAGCCGCAGGTGCGACAAGAGTGGTAAGACCGCCTGCGGCCCATTAATCGAAAACAGACACTCGCGCCCGGGGCGATCGCGAAGATAGCAACGACGACCCAATGCGGGAATTCGAGCATCAACTCCCATCGGGCCGGCCTCACGCCACGAAGGCTGGAAAGGCTGAATCCGAGATCTCGATACCAAGTCGGCGGCCCGCGTGTAGGAAACGATTCGGCGGGGAATGATTCCCAAGTCATTGGGCGCGGAACCGGAACGGTATCCGCTTCGCGGGCTGTCGCGTCATTGATAGCGACAAATACAAAGCCCGCGCGGCCTCGGCAACTATAGAAGACCCAATCCATCACACGGTATGCGCGGGGTCGCGTTTGCGTCCATTCGTTGTCGCGGCGGACGACGTCATGACGCCAGTAGCTCCGAACCCACAGCACGCACGTCCCGACGCACAGCAGCAGCGATAGCATCGAGGCAAAAGTGAAGAGGCGGCGGATCATGGAGGGATGATACCCGCCCTTGCCATTTCATGCGGCGTGGCAGGATGAGGCGATCAGAGAAATACCGAAATCACGGGTGGAAGCCCTTGCCACAAACTTCCGGACGGACCTGCTATTCCCACGACACCGAGCCCGTCCTGATCACCACCCACGACACACGCGTCGTCAAAGGCGGGTGGTGGCCCACTCTCAACGGCAAGGACATCCTCCGCGGCGAGAAAGTGCGCAGCTCACGTCGCCGATCGAGCTTGAGAAGCCAGGACACTGGCGAGGGTGTCGGTCATGAGCGTTTCCGGCGAGCGTGCGGCTCGGGGGACGCTGTCTCCCCGTAGCCCCTGGAATTTAGCGCATTGGGGCCGCCAGCAGGGCGGGGATCAAACGCGGCATTCGGGAAGAGCCAGGAGGTTGTCAGTCCATGTGCCGTCGGCGTGCGTGCGAAGATACGGCGCGTGCGTCCCTTGGACGACGGCCACCTCCGCCCGCCGTCCGGCCACGAGCGTGTAGAACGTGGTCGACCCGTTATTGATGGCGTCTATCGCCTGCTGGCGAGTCAGACGCCACCCGGGACCGCCGACGTGAGTGATGCCCTCGTGGGTGTTTTGCCGCGGGTCTTTGTTGATGCACTGTATCTGCATGTCTGCCATATCCGCCTTTGGTTGGAGCCAAGGCGGATGGTGGCTTCGTCGGGAGGGTGATGCAATTCACCTAAACAGGTGAAGCCGGAGACGCAGATCAGCGAGGCTGATCTGCGTCTCATTAGTTGTGAATGACTCTACTACGTCGCCGAGGGCGACGGAGCGAACTTCGGACCGGAGAAATCGCGACCGATTTTCGGAAGCCCCCCGGTATGTTTCTTGTCTTTACGGATGCGCTCCGTTTCCGCAGCAACCTGCGATGGGGAGAACTCAAACTTCGTTCGGCGGCAAAACTCAGACGTGAACGCATCGAGCGCCTTGTGGTCACGAAAAAGTCTATCCGATGGATAGTCGTTTTCTACGTACAGATCTTTCAAGAGCGATGCATGACTGCGGATTTCCATGAACGATCACATTTCCACCTCGGCCCATTGAACTCAAAGTGAAACGGTGCTAAACAGGAGATTGGCCAAGGTAGTTCATACTCTTGGTCAGCACCACGGTAGAGCCGCGTCTCGAGCCTGCTAAAGTCGCGAGGCGCGGCTATTTTTAGATAAAGGTTGTTGGTCACATCTCGGGCGGGGCACTAATCGCGCTCGATGGGCCAAATCTCGTCTCGTAACTCATTTCCTCTGACGAGAGTAACAATGGCCGCGCGCGTTTGCAAGGCCCCGCCCCAGAATTTCGATAAATAACTTACAAATTCTTGAGAGGCGACAAACTTTAGAGCCGGGGAACGATGTGCTCCCCGGCTCAGCGGCGACCGGCAATTCGAAATTGAAATTCGCGCAGCGAATTAGCTGCATCCCATCGAGTTCCCGCAATTCAAGCACTTGTAGCACGTACCACTCCGCACGGTGATGCTGCCGCACACGTCGCAGGCAGGTGCATCCGCCTGCAGCTCGCTGCCTTGTTGGCTGAGCGGGTCGGCGATTAGGGCCAGGCGGAGGCCGCCTTGGTTGGGGGTGGGGGCGTGGGAGGGTTTTCCGGCGTCTTCGCCGCTGTAGTCGAAGGACTTGGCGGAGTCGGGGTCGATCCTTGGGCCGTGACCGTTGCCTTTCTTGGGATTGGGGGCTGAGGACTGAGGACTGAGGGCGGCCTCCGTTGGGGGGAGGCTGTTGGTCATGTGGGGGGAGGATTCGTCATCCGGCGCGGGCGCTGGCGGGAGCGCGGGGGAGCTGGGGACCGGCTTCTTTTCGCGCTAGGGGGCGAGCATGGCGCGATACCCTGGCACGAACTCCATGGCCATCCAGCGGAAGATGTAGTCCGTGAGGGATTTGGCGATGGGGATTTCCGGATTCCTCGTCATGCCGCTGGGTTCGAATCTTACGTGCTCGAACTTTCTGACCAGGGATTCGACGGGGACGCCGTATTGGAGGGAGACGGAGACGAGGGTGGCGATGGTGTCCATCAGGCCGCCGATGGTGGAGCCTTCCTTGGCGATGCGGATGAAGACTTCGCCGGGCTGGCCGTCTTCGTACAGGCCGACCGTGATGTAGCCTTCGTGGCCGGCGACGTCGAACTTGTGCGTGATCGCCCGGCGGGTGTCGGGCAGCCGGCGGCGCAGGGGACGCTCGACGATCCGCTCCACGATCTTTTCGATCGTGTGGGGGACGGCGACGAGGTTGTCGCTCTTGATGCCGGGGGCTTGCGTGGCC
>JAQGHP010000637.1 GCA_028288775.1 Phycisphaerales bacterium
CGGCAACGGCAAAACCCGTAGATCTGGCGAAGGTTTTTGCAAAGCGATGCGGATGATGTGGAACGAAGAGCCCGGCCGGGCGAACTCAACGGCGAGAATGCTGCAAAATTCAAGCACGTGGATCGCCGCACCTTCGTCGGCGTTTAATGAGCATGCGCAATCACGCAATTGTGGTGCAGCCTTTCAGGCTGCTGACGCAGGAATGGCTTCACCACGAGGTTGCCTACGGCATGTCCGGGTAAAGCTGCTGCGACACATCCTCCACGCGCCGACGGATGCGGGAGATTTCATCTTCCGTCAGGCGGGTTTTCCAATTCGTGAGATTGGCGACTGCATTGCGCCGCGTGGTGAACGCGAGCTGCGGGTCCAGCTCCGGAGGCAGTGCGACGTCGTTGGACTCGATCGCGGCCTTGCGCGCTCGTTGTGGGAAATCCAGGCCGACATGCCGGCAGATATCCTCGAACCCGCCGACGGGATCTTGCGATAAGTCCTCGTGGCGGAGGAAGAGCCAATCGGAGTGTCGCTCGCGAAAGCGCAGGACCGCGAAGTAGAGGGCCTTCCAGAGCATCGCGGCCATGTCCACGATGTCGTGCTCGACGCGGGCGAAGTCGCTCAGCTCGGCCTCCATCGGCGCGAGCAGGTCCCGCATGAGCAGCGGCTGACGGAGCAGGCCGGGGATGTCCACGCAAAGCTTCAGCCGTTTGAAACTGCTGACGACGGCTGCGGGGTGGCGAATGAGAATCACTACCCGCGCCCCGAACTGGCTGGCGAGCCATTGTGAGGAGAGCAGGGCGATCGGGTCCTTCATGATGGAAGTTTGGGCGGTCAGCCTTGAGAGGCCGAAGCGCGCCGCGGCCGCGGAAACATCGATCACGTCCTTTAAGCTTTTGGAAGCGCGGAGGCGGGGGAGTGTCTCGTGGCGCAGCTCGAGCATCCGCCGGATTGGCGCGGTGAATTCCGCGGCGTTTTCGTTCGTGACGTACATGTACCATTCGCGAAACTGGAAATTGCAGACGCGTGCGACGCGGCTGGAGAGATCGGGGTTGAACGGCTCCATGAGCAGCATGGTGCGCGAGCAGCGGCGCAGGACGTCGCCGACCCAGGTGGTGCCCGATCGCGGGGACCCGGTGATAAGAATCAGCCGCCGGCCCGACGGGGCCGGCGGGGGGATCATGTCGTTTTTGGTGGGCGGGGCAGGCAATGCCATATCAACATCAAAGGCTGGATGCGGGGCGACGTCCGACTTGAACTTTCCAATTATCCGGCGAGCGGCACTTCGTGGTATTCGAGCGCCCATTCGCGCATATAGCGCACGCGGTTGGGGCGGATGCGATAGACGATGAGCTCGGGGTTGTCGATGCTGCCCAGGTATTGCCGCATGAGAGGGTTGGCGTCCCAGATTTCCTGAAGCAGCGGGCGGTCGGCGACGATCTCGGCGACGCCGGTGATGCGGACCTGGTTGTGCTGGGGATCGACGTAGCACAATTCCACCTTCGGGTCCGCGGCAATCTCCCCGGTCTTGTGGTACGCGCGGAGGTTGGCGACGTAGATGGTGAAGCCTTCGGTGCGGACGGGCGAGACGGGGCGCACGCGGGGCTGGTCGCCGTCGGCGGTTGCGAGCTGGGGGAAGTGGTCGGCACGGAGCACGCCGAGGGCGAGGTCTTTAAGCTCGCCCGGCTCGATGGGCTTGGGTGTGGGCTTGGGCATGCCAAGAAAGTAACCGGACGCGGCGAAGTTGTCGCGGGGAAGATGCGTCAGGCCGAACAGGTGTGGTCAAAATTCCGAATTGTGCGTGACGGCGCAACGCGAATGCGCGTTAGTGTCAGGAGTCAATTAATCACGTCGAATAGCTTCCACAACTCATCACGTAGTGCATCGAATCGTCGGTTGGCATCGAACTGTTCGTCGAAATTTGCTCGATTGATGTAATACTCTGAGAGCGGTGCGTTACCCTGCGCGACAGTCTTATAGATTGAGCGCGCTTCCAAATAGCCCCGTTCAATGTCTGGATCATCCAAACTCTTGAGAGCCGCGATTACTCCGCGCACACAGTTGGTCTCACCCTCGCCCTCCAAAATTGCTCGAAGTTTTTCAAGCAGCCCGCGAGCTTTGATTACGTGTTGGCGTGACGTCATTTGGACCCGGCTACGTGGAGGCAAGCGACAGCAGTTCCGGAATGTGCTTTTCGTAATGCTTCCAGCGGCCCACGGATGAAGCGTAAATGGGCTTGCGGACCTGGTCGCGGCTGGCGGTCGCGACGTGGCGCTTGTTCTTGTTGAATTCCAGGCAACCTGCCTCCCAAGGGAGATCGAGGAACTCGAGCATTCGCCGGGTCTGGCCTTCGTTGTCCGCTACGACGTCCTCGTAACGCACCTCGAGCATCGGCGACGGGAGTACCCTCTTCCAGTGTTCCATCATCCGCACGTAATCGCGGTGGAACGCGGCCAAATGGCCCAGGTCGTAGGTGAACTCGTTGCCGAATGCGAAGTCGGTAAAGTAGCACGAGAGGCACGTGTCCCGCGGGTCCCGGACGCAGTGGATAATGTGGCAGTCGGGGAACAGGATCTGAATGAGGCCGATCGCCTGGAAGTTCAACGGCATCTTGTCCGTGACGTACCGGGCGGTGGAATTGAGCGATCCAATGACCTCCAAATACCGGGCGGCGAGGCGGTGTGCGTCTTGTAACGTCAACGCGTCGAGGCATTGAGGAAGCGGGGCGCCTTCAGTCCACGGGGCGGTGGCGATCGCCTGAGTCAGGTCGGCCACCAGGCTTAATTCGCCCCCGCCGAAGACGGCGGAGTGACTTGCGAGGATTTGCTCGACGAGCGTCGTTCCCGATCGTGGCATTCCCACGATGAACACGGGCCGGCGACTGCCGAGGCTGGCGCGGGGGAGCGCCCGCAGGCGCTCGCGCGTGAAGTAATTGATGTTGCGAGAGACCAGTTCGGTGTAGGCCGCTGAATTGAACGGCTGGCGCGCCAGTGCGTTGGCAGCCTTCGCGTGGAAGAACGCCTCTTCGTGGCGGCCGATGGCGTCGAGCAATCCCGCCGCGGCGAAGGACAGGCGGGCACGGTATGTCGGCGACAGATCGCGCCTGCGCAGGGCCCGCGCGACCAAGTCGGCGGCCTGTTGCTCGTGGCCGATCGTGGGCGCCAAACGCGCGTAGGCATAGGCCAGTTGCAGATCGTCTGATCCGCTGGCGATGAGCGGCGAAAGCAGTTGCCACGCAGACTCTGCCTCGCCACCGGCCATTAGTACGACCGCGCGGATGGCGATGGAATCGATGTCGCCGGGTACCAGCTCCAGCGCCTTGAGACTATGCGGGAGGGCGGTGACAACGTCGCCGCACTGAATCGCCAATTGGGCCAGCGCTTTGTGCGCTGGCGCGTGATTGGGATTGAGGCGGATGGCGTGCCGGTAATGCGGTTCCACCCACTGCGGCTGCCCGAGCCGGGCCGCGGTAGCGGCGAGTTTGAAATGGTATTCCGCCTCGGCCGGCTGCAGACGCACGCATTCCTGGAATTGGTCGAAGGCGGGTTTGAACTGCCCGCTCAGGAATAGCACATCCCCCCGGGCGGCGCTGTCGCGCGCCATTGCGGCCGGGGTGCGTGTCGCTTGTGGTTCGCCGCCGCCCATGGGTGCTCCGAGCATGGAAACTCTCGTGGGGATTGGCGCAAGGCCGTACTCGACGCCGCTCGTCGTTCCCTGCGCGCCGACGGCTTCCAGGGCCTCGAGCGGAAATCCCGACCCGAAGCGACCGAAGTTTCCACGGATTCCTGATTCAGGCGGCATAGTCCAATGTCCATGATGCCGACGCGCGGCAGGGCTTGCAGGCGCTGCGATCCCGTTTACGAGTACAACGGCGGTAAACGCCAACGAGCCTAACCTGCAATACTACGGGGCAGGCCGCCGATTATTCATGTGCCGTTCGGCTTATTAATGTATCTCGATGAGACTAGAACATACGCCGATTCATCCCCCAAGTAACTTGTGGGAAGTGCGGCAATGTGCTCTGCCGTTTTGGAAGTGCCGTACTACGTACTTCTTCGTACGGGCTAGCGGACGGAGGTGAGGCCATGTGCGATGGCGAACTTGGTCAATCCGGCGATGGAATGGATCCCAAGCTTTTGCATGATGTTATAGCGATGCGTGTCCACGGTGCGGACGCTGATGTGGATCATGGCCGCGACCTGCGCGCTCGACCGCCCCTCGGCGACAAGCTGGAGAATTTCCCGCTCGCGGGCGGAAAGCTTGTCCAATTCGCTGGCAGTGGCTTCGCCGTTTGCACGACGGACATAATCTTCCATCACCAAGTCTGCCAAAGGCGGACTGAGGTATCGCCGGCCCGACATTACCACACGGATGGCGGCCAGCAGTTCGTTGAACGCCGCGTCCTTTAAGACATAGCCCGATGCACCGGCCTTGAGCGACTCGAAAACGTATTGCGGGTCATCGTGCATGGAGAGCATGACGATGCGCAGATCCGGGAGCAGCGCGTGGAGCTGGCGGGCGGTTTCGATGCCGTTGAGGTCGGGCATCTCCACATCCGTCAGCACCAGATCGGGGTGGTGTTCCTGGCAGAACGCGATCGCCTCGCGGCCGCCCCCGACGTCGCCAAGGACCTTGACCTCCGGCGAGGAATCGAGGAGCGAGCGGATGCCCGAGCGCACCAGGGTATGGTCTTCGACCAACAGAACGCTCGTGCTCATGCGGAGGTCTCCCGATTCGCCAGGGGCAGCTCGAGGACGACGCGCGTCCCGCCGCCGGCGCTTGATTCCAAACGAATGCTCCCGCCCAGCGACAGGAGCCTCTCGCGAATCCCCGGCAATCCTATCCCCTTATGAGGCCCGGGTGCAAAGGCGGCGGCAGTGTCAAAGCCCGCGCCGTCATCATCAATGACGATGCGCGCGTAGGCCGGCGTCCAATGCACCGCGGCGACGATCTGCTTCGCCTGTCCGTGTTTCACCGCATTATTCAGCAATTCCTTGATCGACCGGAAAAGGTAGTTTGCGGTGGTGGTCGCGAGCTTGGGCGGCGTGCCGTCCTCGGAGACGGTCACTTCCACATTCGTCTGCCTGGCGAACTGCTCGGCGTGACGCCGGAGCGTGGGCACAAGCCCCAGGTGATCGAGCATGGCCGGGTGGAGGTCGAAGGTGAGGGTGCGGGTGCGGTCGATCAGGTCGTTGACGATCGCGATGGCGGCGGTAATCCGCTGGCGGGCCTGGGTGTCCTCGGAGGTTTCGATCACCGCGGTGGCGAGGTTGAGCTTGAGAATGGAGAGGATCTGTCCGAAGCCGTCGTGGATGTCGTGGGCAAGCCGCCGTCTCTCAGAATCCTCGGCTTCTGAAAGTTGGGCCGCGAGCTTTTGCAGTTCCTTGGTGCGTTCGTCCACCAGCGCGCCCAGCCGGGTGCTGAGGTTTCGAAACGACGAGAGGAGTGCGACGGAAAGAAGGAAGAAACTGAGGCGGGACACGGCGTTCCAGTACGCCATCGACGGCTGAAGGTAGGAGGCCGCGCCGTGCAACTCGGCGAAAAGAAAAGTGGCGATGCTGATGACCGCCATGAGATACCCGATCCGCCGCCCCAGAAACCAGGTGAGGAAGAGGACGGGGGCGAGGTAGTAGAACGTGAAACTGAGATCGGTCGGGGCGAGGGAATTGAGGAAGCCGGTAAGCGCGACGACGCCCGCCACCACCGCGATCACGAGCGGCCGGGGGAGCTCGACGATGCCGGCCCAGCGGCGCTGGGCGGCCGTTTGCGGCTCGTTGGAAATCGAAGGGGAATTGAGAAGAGCGTTCTGCAAGTCAGTTACGTGCCACTGCGCCGTCGTCTCGCGCCGGGCCGCGTTAAGAAAGCATACCCGAAAGGTCCGGGAACGACGCAGAACGCGTTGGAACAAAGCCGCGGGCGGAAATCAATGATTTCCGCCCGCGTCGTAGATTCAATTCAAAGCCGGTCGTGGGGTCGCGTTACAGCAGGAGCTGGAACTGTGCGACGAAGACGAACTCGCCGTGGCCGCTGCCGTTGGTGAGCACGTCGTTGGGCGTGTCATCAATCGGGATGCCCTTGGGCAGATAGGTGCCCTGCGCGGTGAGCTTGGCGCGGTGGCCGACGAAGTAGTAGTTGACGCCGGCGGTGTACGCCTGCACGTAGTTCTGGCTACCCGCGGCGGTGCCTTGCAGGCGCATGTATTCCATGCGGCCGAAGGGTTCCCAGTGCTGGTCGATGTTATACCCGCCCTGCAGCATGAGGGAGTATTCGTTGGTGGCCTTGTTGGCGACTGCCGGGTCGGGGGTGCCGATGCTCGCGCCGGTGGCCGACTGGGTGTAGATGCCAAAGTTGTGGGTCGTGTAACGGTCCACGACAGCGCCGTACGCGTTGAAGCCGCACGGGGCGGCGTACTGCGCGTCGAACACGGCAACGGTTTGGCCCGAGTGGCCGCGTTCGGAGTAGTCAATGCCGCCGCCAAGTACCAGCAACTGGTCCTTCACGCCGTAGGAACCGATCTGGCTGTAGTCCTTCCAATTGCCCATCACCTTATATTCCACGCGGCCGGCGAGGCCGTAGTTGAAGGCGTTGGTTGGGAAATCCAGGAAGTTGGTGTTGGCAGAACGCAGCCCGTGGGTGATGCCGCCCTCGGTGCGGATGAAGCTCTTGGGGTCCCAGATGAGCGTTGCGCCTTCCGTGAAGGCGTCGCCGTTGGCGAAGATGTCGGCGGTGAGGGAGCGCTCGGTGCTCTGCTGATAGCGCGAGCTGACGATCTGGTCGTGGAGGAGGGGATCCTTGAGCTGGCCGCCCTTCACGTAGAAGTCGGAACCCGGAAGCTTGTACTTCACCCAGGCCTCTTCGAGCAGCGGCGCGCCGCCGAGGTTGTTGCTGACGGTGCCGATCTTCGTGCCGGCGGAATTGGTTACGTTGGCCGTGCCGTTGGCACGGACGGTGGCCCAGTTGAAGAAGTACGTGAAATCGGGGGTGAAGGCGTTGCCGTCGAAGCCGAAGCGCATTCGGCGGATTTCGAAGCCGTTCTCCACGTCGTCATTGTGGCCCGGCTTGAAGCTCTCGCGGTCGTTGGTGACGTCGCGGACCTGAAGGTGGAGCCAGGGGCGGAACTTGAAATTGCCGTCCGCGCTCTGGATGACGAAACGGTTGTCGTCAAAGCCGGCGGTGAAGCCTTCGACGGCCATCAGGTTGTCGCGCGACTGGGCGTCCTTCAAGACGCTGCCGACGGTGGCGGCTTCCTCGACCTTTCGCTCGGCTTCCTGGTGCTTGGCCTCGGACGCCTTCTGCTGGGCCTCGAGCTGATCGAGGCGCGCCCGCAGGGTCTGAATTTCCTGGGCGGTGTCCCCTTGCTGCGACGACGGTTCGGTTGCGAACGCCGGGGTACAGAGGGCCACGGCCATCGCCGCCGCCTTCACTATCCGGGATCGGTTGCTCACGGTTGCTCCTTCTCGACTGGACCCGACCCGCCTTGGTCGCGTGACCAAGAATCCGGGCCGGATCAATGCGCTTAAATGGTGTAATCGGCTCTTGCGATCTACATTGAGTAGCGGGTCGAGATGGTAGGGGCGGGCATTAGCTTTAAGTGATCTTAATATTAAGAGCTTGTTAATTGAGAGGAACCCTTGCGAATTCAGGTTAATGTGGGCAGGCAAGATGGTTATCGGACGTATTTGGCGATCCTTGAGGGCGGGCGCGGGGGGATCACAACAGCAATTGGAACTGTGCGATGAACACGAACTCTCCATGTCCTCCGCCGCTCAGGAGCACGTCGTTGGGCGTGTCGTCGATGGGGATGCCGTTGGG
>JAQGHP010000066.1 GCA_028288775.1 Phycisphaerales bacterium
CTCAACTACCTCTTCAAGGTCGCGGTAGAACGCGGCCGCTACACGATCTTCGGCTACAAGGGAAAGCAGGTGCGCGACAACATCCACAGCGAAGACGTCGTCCGCGCCTGCGAAGCGTTCTGGCGAAACCCCCGCCCCGGCGAAGCCTATAACCTGGGCGGAGGAAGACCGAACAGTTGCAGCCTGTTCGAAGCCCTGTCGGCGGCGGGGGAATTGGCGGGCAGGCGCGTGGAGACCGAGTACCACGACGAGGCGCGGAAGGGGGATCACATTTGCTACATCACGGATATGAGCAAGTTCCGATCCCATTTCCCGGAGTGGGGGATCACACGGTCGTTGGAGCAGATATACGACGAACTGGTGGGGAGGGGGTGAAGAATTTCAAATCCGAATTCCGAATCCCCGAAACCCGAATGAAATCCCAAATCCGAATGACGAAATCCGAAAGTAGAGGGAGCCACGAATGAACACGAATAAGAAGTCCTCATTCATTCGTGCCCATTCGTGGCTCCCCCCGGTTTGGGAATTCGGATTTGGACATTCGGATTTGATTCGGATTTCGGGGATTCGGAATTCGGATTTCACGCCTCGCCTCACTTCGCCGACGCCGCCGGTTTTTCCGGGGCGGCGGGCTGCGACGTCGCGGTTGCCCCTGCGGGGTGGAAATCCTTGGCCCAATCGGCGCGGAGGCCTTCGAATTCGTCCTGCCAGCGCTCGGGGATTCCGCCGCGGATGAGGATATTTTTCAAACCCTTGGTATCCACCGCAAGCAGCTTGGGGTCGCCCTTGTCCAGTTCGATGCTGCTCTTGAGCAGCTTGTAGGTCGCCTCCCAATAGAGGTCGTTGTCCTTGACCTTCGTCTCGCCGTTCTCGACGACTTCCATCGTCGGCGTACCCAGCTTCTTTTGCGCCAACAGGCTGTCGAGCAGGTCGCGTGCGCCTTTGAAATCCTGAAGATCAAACTCGGTAAGGGCGAGGCCTGCCTCGACGGAGGAATCGCCGTCCTTGGGATCGAGCTTGCCATCCGCGATCTTCTGCTTGATCGCGGGCTGATTGACGTACAGGTCGTGCATGTCCTTCGATTGAAGGCTCTTGTACCGATCGAGCGCCTGGGTGAGCAGCTTTGTCCGCTCGGCCATGTCCTCGACGAGCGTGCCGGCCTGGCGCTGCGTGCGGGCGTCGTAGACGGCGTAGCTATAGAAGTATTGGCTGACCTTCGGGTCCTTCTGCGTCTTGGGGTTGCTCCAGTCCACGAGGTAGCCGGTGAGGGTGGCTTCGTCCTTCGCGGTTTGGCGCATCGACGCGACCGCGGCGTCGTGCTCTTCCTTGGTAGCGGTGCTGCGGCCCTGCACCAGGTCCGCCCGCGCGTATTCCTTGTCGAGTTGATCGAGCAGCATGCGGACCAGGCCGATGCCGTCGTCGCCCTGGGTCTTTTCCAGCAGCTTGCGCAATTCCTGGGTGGCTTCGCTGCTCTGGCCCAGCGCCATGTAGGCGTTTACGCGGGCGATTTGCGAGCCGCGGAGCATTTCCTTTTCGCCGGGCAGGCCGGCGACCATCTGGTCGAAGCCTTCGAGGACCGCCAGGGTGCGCTTCGGGTCTTTCTGCTCGATGCGCGCCAGGTCCGCGAGCACGAGCGTCGCCTGCACGGCCTTGGCGCGCTCCCACTCGCCCTTGGCGCCCGCGCCGCCTTGCTTGATCTCCTCGGCGATTTTGGTGAGCTCGGAGACGTACTGTTTGTGCTCCGCCGGGGTCAGCTTGGCATCGAGAAGATCTCCCAGCACCAGCATCTGCTTGTACTGCGCGTTGGGGTAGCTCGGGTTTTCCTTCGGGACGGCGCGGTAGAAGGCCAATGCTTCCTTCATCTGCTTCTGCGCCCGCAGATGCTCGGCGTAGAGGTAGGCCAGCTCCTTGTGGTTGTAAGGCGAGTTGATCGCAACCGGCAGGAACCGCGCGTAGAGCTCCGAAAAGCCGGTGGGCGAGGGTTGCTCTTTCTTCAGATCGACCAATACAAGCGTCCCGGCGCGATCGACCGCCTGCGAGGCGAGCTTGGGATTGGTCTTGAAGAATCCCGCGGCGTAGTCGAGATAGCCGTTGGCGGCTTCCACCTTCTTGCCCTGGCGGTCGAGCAGCGTCGGGATAAGGATTTGCGCATCGTCCACGCTCTGCGGGCTGATGCCGGTGCGGTCCTTGCGCGTGACGAGTTCCTTCGCCGCGGCGACGGCGCGGTCCATCACCTTGATGTCGGGAGTCTCGGTCGCGCCTTTGTGGTATTCGATCAGGCCCTTGTCCATCAAGCTGCGCAGCAGCAGGGCGTTCATCGTCGCGACCGGCTTGTCGTTGGGCAGGCGGTTGACGAGCTGCTCGTTGATGATCTGCGCGAGGTCGGGGCGGTCCTTCTCGAGTTTTTCCAGCACTGCGACCGCGCCGTCCTCCGCCTTCTTCTTGTCGGCGGGACTCTTGGCCTGGTCCGACTCGAGCAGCAGCACGCGATACTTGAGCATGGGGTTGGCGGCGGCAACGCCCTTGAGCGTTTCGTCAATATCTGCCTTCGCGATGCCCTTGCCGTCGGGGAGTTTGTAATCGGCCAGCAAGTTGGGGAGCGACTCGGCTTCCCACGTTTCGAGGGCGGCGAGGTCCGCCTGCGCGCTGGGAAGATCCTTGGCGAGCACGTCGCTGACGGCATTGAAATAGTGCGCTTCGTACTGCTCGATGGGATTGGGCGCGGGAAGGATACCTCCCTTGGGGTCGATGATCGCGGCGAAGCTCTTCTTCGCAGATTTGAAGTCGCCGCTCACCATCTGGAGCTTGGCGATCATGTTCTTAACCCGCGGCTGCACGCCGCTGTCGTTGTTGTCGAATTCGGTGAGGGCTTTGATCGCCGAGTCGGCCATGGTCTTTCGCGCGGGGTCTTTCGCGTCCGTGGCGAGGGCGGCGAAATAGACCGACATGTTCATGCTGTAGGCCGCGCCGTGGGACATGTTATCGAGCGCTTCCCACCGCGCGCCGTTGGGGTCGTTGCCGCCCTTGAGCTTACCGGCCATGTCATCGGCCTGGGCTTGGGCGGTCTTGGCGGCGTGGTCGAGCAGCTTTACGACCGAAGTCGCGATAGGCTTGAGTCGCATCTGCGTGAGCGGGTTTTCGCCCCAGTATTCGAGCGTGTTCACGTCACGCTTTACGCCGTTCTCGGTGAGCGTATTGGCCATCATCAGGGCGTCTTCGGGCTTCTTATAAGTGGCAATGACTGCGTCGATGTCGTCGGCGGTGTCCTTGACCCGGCGGAGGCGCTCGCCGTAGGTGAGCTTGATGTTGGGGTTCTTCAGGTCGGCCGCGGCAGCGAGCGTGCGGATGGTCTGGCGCTCGGTGGCGGGTATTCCCTTCAACTCAAAATAATGGTCGAGCAGGGAATTAAGCCCCCGGCTGCTCAGCTCGGTCATAAGGGCGGTGTCGCCCAGGGCGTCGAGCCCCTCGCCCCTGGACGCCGATGCCGCGCGCGCGCCGCCGGTCGGGTTCACCAGCGCCGCCGGCTGCGGCGCCGCGTGCAGCACGCCCGCTGGCAGGCCGGCCAATACGCCAGCCGCGGCCAGGAAAAGAGCCTTGCGGGTTTTCATAATGCGCGTCGTGGGTGCGGTGTGGTTCATGGTTTCTCAGCAAAGAGGTTGCTGGTTACCAGTTGCTGGTTGCTGGTGGCGAATGAGGGAAGGTTTTCACTCACTGCCTTTACCAGCAACTAGAAACCAGCAATTAGCAACTGCCTCTCACTTCGTCGTTGCAAAAGCGATCTTCTCGTATTTCGCCCGCATGGCGGCCTGGTAGACCGCGATGACGTTCTTGTATTTCACGTTGCGAGCCGGGTGAATGACGACCTGTATCTGGCCCGGCTCGGTGCCCGCGTTATGGAAGGCCGCCAACTGAACGGCCAGCTCCTTCGATAGTACGTCGGAATCGGAGGTCGTGATCTTCCCGGCGGTGGCGACGAATCCCCCATCGTTCGTGGGCCGCAACCCGATGTCCAGCACGAAGTCCCCCGCCTTGCGAGACGCCGGGGCGACCGAAAAGTTACCGGCGGTGCGGGCCACGAGAAAATGCGTCGCCCCGCCGAAGCTCCCCGCGAGCATCAGGAAAATCAGGATCACCATCACGACGTCCACCAGCGGCGTCATGTTGGGCCCGGAATGAAAACTCGTGGAGGGTCTTCGGGACATGGTTTTTGGTTGGTTGCTAGTTTCTAGTTGCTGGTGAATGCAGGGCCTTACGCCTGTTCCTGCCTCCACCGGCAACTGGCAACCAGCAACCTTCTCAATGCGACGTCGCGAACGCGATCTTCTCGTACTTGGCCTGTAGGGCGGCCTGGTAAATGGCGATCAAGTATTTGTATTTCACGTTCCGTGCGGGGTAGAGCACGACCTGGATTTGGTCGGTGGGGGTGCCGGCGCTGTTGAAGGCTTCGCGCTTGGCGGTCAGCTCGTTTAGAAGCTTCTCGGCGTCGCCCGTGGGGGCGATGCCGGTACCCTGGGCGACGAAGCCTACGCCGTCGCGGGAATTGTCCACGCGGATTTCCAGGGGCGTTTCGACCGGCTTGTTGGGGTCACGCTTGTAGTCGCCGCCCCCGCCCTTCTGCTTAATGCTCTGTTTGCTGAGCAGGAACTGGGCCGTTCCGAACTGCCCGGCGAGCATCAGGAAGATCAGGATCACCATCACGACGTCCACCAGCGGGGTCATATTCGGCCCCGAATCGTAGTGGACGGCCTTGGCGCCTTTCATTTTCATTTTGGATTCCTATTTGTTTGTCAATGGTCCGTTGTCAGTTGTTAGTGGGCCGGCGTCGGTTGTTTGCGTCGTGTGCAACTGACAACTGACAACGGACCACTGACACGTGCCTAAGGAGCCGGCGCAGCCGGGGCGGCGTCGGAGGTGTCAGCGCCTTCCTTGGTTTCGTAGGCGGTGTCCATGATGCCCGCCGTCGCGACCGTGATCAGCACCTGTTCGAGGTGGTGATAGGGGAGGTCCTTGTCGGCGCGGATGATGACCTTGGCCTTTTCCTTGTGCGTCTCCTTGAACTCCTTGAGGACGCGCTCGAGTGGCCGGTCGGACTTCCCGCCGATGCGGTCGATCAGCTTGACCTCTTTAATGTTGCTGTTGACCATCGTCGTGACCTGCGGCTCGTCGAGCGTGGAGTTATGCACGTTGAGGGTGAGCGTGTCGCCCAGGTCTTCGATTCTTGTGCCGAGGATGGCGCTGGGGAGGGCGATGTCTTCATCGACGCCGCGGGCGACGCCGATCTTGGTCACGAGCATGAAGAAGATGATCAGACACATGACGATGTCGATCAGCGGCGTGACGTTCACGCCGCCTTCCTTCATCTCGGGCATGGAATGTTTTTTCATTGCGAGTCTCCATCAGGAACTGACGGATGAGGGGAAAGTTTCTTAGGCCGGTCTTGGTGACATCCCTCTTCAGTGGGGCAGACATTCATGCCTGTCTCCAAAGGCGGGGCAGACACTTTTGTCTGTCTCCGAGGCGGGGCAGACACTTTTGTCTGTCTCCGAGGTGGGGCAGACATTTTTGTCTGTCTCCGAGGTGGGGCAGACATTTTTGTCTGTCGCGAGTCCGCGAGTGGGGGCATTCCTGCCCCCCGAGCGGACTCGCAAGGAGTTTCGGGTCGGCTCGGGAGGGCAGGAATGCCCTCCACTCCCCGACCCGAGACAGACAAGAATGTCTGCCCCACCATTGAGGAATGCCTCCACTCCTCGACCCGATGGCAGACAAGAATGTCTGCCCCACCAGGGAACGCGCTCGGCTCCGCGCCGACGGCAG
>JAQGHP010000676.1 GCA_028288775.1 Phycisphaerales bacterium
CGTCATCACGCACGTGTACGCGAACGCCGGCCCCGAAACTATCACCGCCACCGTCACCGACCCGACCAACCCCGCGCCCAACGGCTTCAAGAATGTCGGTACCCTTGCCATCACGGTAAACCCGCCCCCCACCGTCCCCCTCACCGGCAGCGCTGCGGCCAACCTCAATGGCATTTACACCCTGACGGTCAACCCAGCAAACGACCCGTTCCAGTCCCCTACCAATTATCTCATCCACTGGGGCGATGGCTCGACGACTTCGCTCCTGGCACCCTCGACCGTCAACCACGTATTCACCGCCTCCGGCGCAGACAACATCACCGTCGATCTCACCGACGGCACCGGGACCTTCCTGAGTGCCGGCTCGCTGCCGATTACGGTGGGCGCCGGCCCGACGGTTGCCGTCAGCGGCAACCCCGTCGCCAACGCGGGCGGCATCTACACGTTGAACTTCGGCACGGCCAGTGATCCCGGCGGTGTCGTAAGCGGGTATAGCGTTCATTGGGGCGATGGCACGACCAGCCCCGTCGCCGCGGGCAGTGCCACTACCACGCACACCTACTCGGCGCTGGGCGCAAAGACGATCAGCATTGATCTCACCGATGGCACCGGCACGTACAGTGGCGCGGGTGGAATGTCGATTACTGTCAGCAATCCGTCGGTCCCGCTCTCCGGCAAGTCCGTCACGGTTCAAGGCATCACTTACGTGCTGACCGTGAACCCGGCTACGGACCTGGGCGGAACGCCAAGCGGATACCTCGTGCATTGGGGCGACGGCAGCACCACGCCGCTGGCGTCCTCCGGCCCCACCAGCCACGCCTACGCCTCGGCGGGCAATTACCTCATTACCACTGACCTCACCGATTCCACCGGCACCTTCGCCGGTGCTGGCTCGATGGCCCTCACCGTCAGCACCACTCCGACCCTGAGCATCACCGGTTCAGGCAACACTAATGTCGGGGTGGCGTACACCCTCAACCTCGGGCCGGTGAATGATCCAGTGGGCACCGTCAGTAGCTACCTCATTCACTGGGGCGACGGAACCACTACGCCCGTCACAGCCAAGACCCCCACCGCCGGCGACGGCCCGGTCACCCACTCGTACGCAACCACCGGTCCCAAGGCCAGCACCGTCGATCTGACCGACAACACCGGCACCTTCGCCTCGGCCGGCTCGATGAACGTGACGGTCAACTCCGGCCCGACCGTCGCGCTGAGCAAGAACGGCCCCGCGGTCGTCGGCTCGCCATTCACACTGACCGTCGGCCCGGCGAACGATCCCGGCCAGGTCGTCAGCGGTTATCTCATCCATTGGGGCGACGGGTCGACCAGCCCGCTCGCCGCCGCCGGAAACATCGCCCACACCTATGCCAGCGCCGGCCCGGCGAACATTACGGTGGACCTCACCGACGGCACCGGCACGTTCCTCGCCGCGGGCTCGCTCGCCGTTACGATCAACCCGATCCCGACCGTCGTACTCACCGGCAATGCCTTCGCAAACGCCACGGGCGTTTACAAACTGAACTTCGGAACGGCCACTGACGCCAACGGCCCCGTCACCGGCTACGTGGTGAATTGGGGCGACGGGTCGGCAGCGCAGACCTTCGCCGCCAGCGCCACCTCCGCCACGCACACCTATGCCAGCGCCGGGTCGGCCAAGATTACCACCTCAATCACCGATGCCACCGGCACCTATTCCAACGCCGGCAGCCTGAATGTCACGATCAGTCCGAAGCCCACGCTTGCGCTCAGCGGAAACTCCACGACGCCAGCCTCCGCGACTTACACCGTGAACTTCGGCACGGTGAGCGACCCGGGCTACAGCCCGACCGGTTACACGATTCATTGGGGCGACGGCTCCGCCGCCCAGGCCCTCCCCGCGGGGACGACCAAGGCCACGCACGCCTACACAACGGCCGGCCCGGCGAACATCACGGTCGATCTCACCGACGCCACCGGCACCTACCTCGCCGCCGGCACGCTGGGCGTCACCGTTAACGCAACCCCGACGGACGCCCCCACCGGCAACGCCTTCGCCAACGCGGGCGGCACCTATACCTTGAGCTTCGGCACCGCAACCGACGCCAACGGCCCCGTCACCGGCTACGTCGTAAATTGGGGCGACGGGTCGGCGGCGCAGACGTTTGCCGCCTCCGCTCTCACCGCCACGCACACGTTCGGCACGCCCGGCAAGGTCACGATCGGCGTCGGCATCTCCGATGCGACCGGAACCTACCCAAGCGCCGGCAGCCTCGCTGTCACGGTCAGCCCCGCCCCCACGCTCGCACTCTCCGGCAACGCCTCAGTCAATCCCGGCGCCCTCTACACGCTGACCTTCGGCGCGCTGACCGACCCCGGCTACGCCGCCACGGGCTACGTGATTCACTGGGGCGACGGGTCGGCGGCGCAGAACGTCGCCGCCGGCGCTACCGGCGCCACGCACAATTACGCCAATCCCGGACCGCAGAAAATCACCGTGGACGTTGCCGATGCCACTGGAACGTATCTTGCGGCCGGGACGCTGTCGCTGAATGTCAACTCCGCCCCCACTGTGGTGCTGAGCGGAAATGCGTTCGCCAACGCCGGCGGCACCTACACGCTGACCTTTGGCACAGCCACCGATGCCAATGGCCCCGTCACTGGATACACCATCAACTGGGGTGACGGTTCCGCGCCCCAGGCCTTCCCGGCTGCGACCTTAACTGCCGTTCACACTTACACCACGCCCGGCAAGGTGAGCATAGTCGCGTCGATCATCGACGGCACCGGTACCTACGCCAACGCGGGCAATCTATCCGTCACCGTCAGCCCCGCCCCCACCATCGCGCTCAGCGGGAATCCCAGTGTAAATCCCGGTTCGCCATACACGCTCACTCTGGGCGCAGTGACCGATCCCGGGCACACGGCGACCGGTTACATCATCCACTGGGGTGATGGCTCCGTCGCCCAATCCGTGGCCGCGGGAACGACGACGGCAACCCATTCCTACGCCGCCGCCGGCCCCGAAAAGATCACGGTGGATGTCACGGACGCGACGGGCACTTACGCCGCCGCGGGATCCCTTTCCGTCAATGTCGTCTCCGCCCCCACGGTCACGCTGACCGGCAAAGCCTTCGCCAACGCGGGCGGCGTCTACACACTCACTTTCGGCACGGCGACCGACTCCAACGGCCCCGTCACCAGCTTCAGCGTCAACTGGGGCGACGGATCTGCCCTGCAAACTTTCCCGGGCGCCACGACGACCGCCGCCCACACGTTCGCCACTGCGGGGAAGGCGACCATCACCGCCGCCATCATCGACGGCACCGGCACCTATGCGAATGCCGGTACCCTGCCCGTCACGATTAGCCCCGCCCCGACCATCGCACTCAGCGGAAAATCCACCACCAATCCCGGTGCGGTTTACACGCTGACCTTGGGCGCCGTGACCGACCCGGGCTACTCCGCGACGGGATACATCATCCACTGGGGCGACGGCTCCGCCGCGCAATCCGTCGCGGCGGGCACCGCCAGCGCCACCCATACGTACTCCAGCATCGGCACTCCAAAAATCACCGTGGATCTGTCCGACGCCACAGGCACCTATGCCGCTGCGGGAACCCTTTCACTTAATGTTGCCGCCACTCCCACCGTCGTCCTCACCGGCAACGCCTTCGCCAATGCTTCCGGCACGTACACGCTGAACTTCGGTGCCGCAAACGACGCGAACGGGCCCGTGACGGGATACACCATCAACTGGGGCGATGGCTCGGCAGTGCAGTCTCTTCCCGCGACCGCACTGACCGCCACCCACACCTACGCCGCTCCGGGCAAAGTGACAGTCTCCGCCGCCATCACCGATGCCACGGGTAGCTACGCCAATGCCGGCAGCCTGCCGGTTACCATTAGCCCTGCCCCGAACATCGCACTCAGTGGGAAAGCCGCGACCAACCCCGGTGCCGTTTACACGCTGACCTTTGGAACGGTGACCGACCCGGGCTACCTCCCGACGGGATACATCATCCACTGGGGCGACGGGTCGGCGGCGCAATCCATCGCGGCGGGCACCGCCAGCGCCACGCATACTTACGCCGGCGTCAGCACTCCGAAAATCACCGTGGATATTTCTGACGCCACCGGCACATACCTGGCCGCTGGCAGTCTTTCGCTCAATGTCGTATCGACACCCACGGTCGCCCTAACCGGTAACGCATTCGCCAATGCGGGCGGCAGCTACGCCCTCGCTTTCGGCTCGGCGACCGACGCGAACGGCCCGGTGACGGGTTACCTTGTGAACTGGGGCGACGGCACGCCGCAGCAATCTTTCCCCGCAACCACCACGGTTGCCACGCACACTTTCGTCGCCGCAGGCAAGGTGACGATCTCGGCTTCGATCACCGATGCCACGGGCACCTACGCCAACGCCGGCAGCCTGGCAGTGACGGTTGACTCGGCGCCGGCCGTCGTTCTTAGCGGAATTGCCACCGCCAACGCGGGCGGCCTCTATACCCTGAAGTTTGGCACGGTGACCGACCCGGGCTATTCCGCCACGGGCTACGTGGTGCATTGGGGCGACGGCTCCGCCGCCCAATCTGTCGCCGCAGGCACGGCCAGCGTCACGCACAAATACGCCAGCGCCGCGCCGGTAAAGATCACCGCCGACCTTTCCGACGCCACCGGCACTTACCTCGCCGCGGGATCGCTCAACGTCACGGTCAATCCCGCGCCCACGGTCGCACTCAGCGGGCCTTCGACCGCGAGCACCGGCGGCAGCTACGCCCTCACAATCGGCGCTGCGAATGACCCGGGCTACGCGGTTGCCAATTACACGATTCACTGGGGTGACGGCTCGGCTGCTCAGGTCGTCGCCGCCGGCACGACCTCCGCGACCCATATCTACTCCGCCGTTGGCCCCGCGAAGATCACGGTCGATCTCACAGACCCCACCGGCACCTACCTCGCCGCCGGGTCGTTGCCGATTACGGTGGTCACGTCCGCCGCCCCGAGTATTGCACTCGGCGGCAACGCCAACGCCAATGCGGGCGGCGTTTACACGCTCAACCTCGGCACGGTCACCGATCCGGGTCAGACCCCGACCGCCCTTCTCATTCACTGGGGCGACGGGTCGGCGGTGCAATCGGTGGCAGTGGGCACGACGAGCGTCACCCATAAATATGCGAGCCCCCTGGCGGCCAAGATTGTCGCCGACATCACCGACGCCGGCGGCACCCGCGCCGGGGCGGGATCGCTCAATCTCACGGTAAACCCGCCGCCGACAATCGTCCTGACCGGTAACGCCAACGCGACGGCAGGCGGGACCTATTCGTTCACGCTCGGGAAAGTGACCGACCCGGGCTACACTGCAACCGGCTTCATCGTGCATTTCGGCGACGGGTCGGCGGCAGTCGCCTACCCCGCGGGCACCACCGTCGTTACCCACAAATACGCCAGCCCGCTCGCCGCCAAGATTACCGTGGACCTCACGGACGCCACGGGCACGTACCTTGCCGCGGGATCGCTTAGCCTCACGGTGAACCCGACTCCGACGATTGTTCTCAGCGGCGTCAGTACCGTGAACACCGGCACGCCGTTCACACTTACGCTCGGGAAGGTCACCGATCCGGGTCAGACCGTCACAGGCTACATTGTTCACTGGGGCGACGGCGCGACCACATCGCTTGGGGCTACTGCCACCTCCGCTGTCCACACCTATACCGGGGCAGGGTTCGGGAACGTGAAGGTGGACATTATCGACACCGCCGGCACCTGGCTGACGGCGGGCAAGCTCGGGTTGACCGTCACCACGCCCGTGGCCTCGGGGGCGAAGGTGGTCGGGCGCTATGTTTACTACAACAACAGCGCATTCGACGGAAACACCACCGCCGCCACGACGGGCGACTTCGCGGCCATCGCCACTGATAAACAGGCGCTGCTACCCGGGCAGACGGCCACGTTCGCCAACTACACCAGCTTCACGAAAGGGATCAACGGGATCATGGTGGACATGACCGGTCTGCCCGCCGGCGTCGTGCTCACCGCCGCCGACTTCACCTTCCGCACCGGCCTCGGCGGAACTCCGGGCACTTGGGGCCTGGCCCCCGCCCCGGCGAGCATCGTGATCTTCCGCGGCGCGGGCGTCGGCGGCGCGGACCGCGTTGCCCTGACTTGGGCGGATGGGTCAATCGTGGGCAAATGGCTGCAGGTAAGCGTCCTGGCGACCGCCCGCACGGGGCTCACTGCCGCGGACGTCTTCTACTTCGGCAATGCCCCCGGCGCGACCGGCACGACGACCGCCGATCCCATGGTTACCGCCGCAGACGGAAATGCCGTGCTCCCCCAGGAGAGTTCCAACAAAGTGGCGATCGCCAACGCCTTCGATTTCAACCGCGACGGCTACGTCAACTCGCTCGATTACAATGCTTCGGAAATGTCGCAGACGACCGCGGCAACCGCCCTGCAACTTTCCATCAAGGCTTAAGCAACGATGTGGGCCGGCGGCGCTGGGCGCCGGCCCACGCCCGAAGTCGAGCCGACCAAAAACAGCAAATTGAAGAGCAAAAGTGGGTAGGTGGACCTGCCTCGGGCGCGCATCGGCAGTCGGGGCTCTCTCTTCATTCTCGGGAGCGATTCGTACTTTGTGGTGCAGGCTTTCAGCCTGCAATGGCAGCCTGAAAGGCTGCACCACAATCGTATGATCGCGCACGATCACTTAGCGTCATTGGGAAGTCCCCCCACAAGTAATTGCACTAGGACGCTACATCACGCCGCGTGCGGCGGATTCAGCGCCTTGCAAATCTGCACCGTCGCCTTGCTCTTGTTGAGCGTGTAGAAGTGAAGGCCGTCCACGCCGTTGGCCAAAAGATCCTGGCACTGCCGGGTGGCGTGCTCCACGCCCGCGGCGTACACCGCCTCGGGGTCTCCTTCCATCGCCTCCAGACGCACCAGCAGCGGCTGTGGAATCTTCGCACCGCACATCGAAATGAATCGCTTGATCTGCGCCACGTTCAGACTCGGCATGATGCCGGCGACGATCGGCGCCTTGATGCCCATCTCCCTCGCCGCGTCGCGGAAGCGGTAGAACTCGACGTTGTCAAAGAAAAGCTGAGTGATGACGAAGCACCCGCCGTTGTCCACCTTGCGCTTGAGGTGCTCGAGGTCGCGCGTCTTATTGAGGCACTGGGGGTGCCCTTCCGGGTACCCGGCGACCCCGATGCAGAACGGGTGCCGCTCGCGGACGAACCGGACGAGCTGGTCGGCATAGGCGAAGCCGCCCTCGGTCGCGACGAACTGGCTCTGCCCGGCGGGCGGATCACCACGGAGGGCGAGGACGTTGCGGATTCCCGAATTCCACAGCTCGTCGAGAATGCCGCCGATCTCGTCGGCAGTGTGCCCGACACAGGTGAGGTGCGCCATCGACCGGATCTTCAGTTCGTTCTGAATCCGCCCGACCAGCTCGACCGTCTTCTGCCGGGTGCTGCCTCCGGCACCGTACGTCACGGAAACGTACGTGGGGTTGATCGCGTGCAGCTCGTTGATCGCCTGATAAAGCTGCGCAAAGCCCGCGTCGCTCTTGGGTGGAAAGAACTCGAACGAAACGGCAGGTTTTCCCAATCCGATGATCTCGTCGATCCGCATGCGATTCCCGGTAAAACTGGAAGACCCCGGTCCAAACGGGGGTCATCATTATACGCAATATCGGCGGATTGGCAGGGCCACGGAGAATCATCGAGGCATCACTTCCCCCGACATCACAAATCACTGGGTGTCACACATTGACACCCTGCAAGATTCCGCATACGATTCGGTTATGCCAGCCCGCAATAGCCTTAATGTTTCGCTGACCCCGGAGCTTGAGAAGTTTATCGAGGGCCGCGTGTCCAGCGGCCGCTACCAGACGGCCAGTGAAGTCGTTCGCGAAGGGCTGCGCTTGCTCGAACTTCAGGAACGCGACCGCGATGAGGCTCATAAAGCCCTCAAATCCAAGTTGCGCAAAGCCGCAGATGAAGCCGATCGCGGCGAACTAGCCGACGGCGAGGAATTTATTGAGAAACTGTTGGCGCGTCTGGGCGGGCGGGTCCATAAGCCCGACGCGGCATGAAAACATATCGGCTTACTCCCACAGCTCAGCACGATCTGGACGCGATCGCCGAATACATTGCGGTCGAGGCTTCCGTCGAACGAGCGTTTCTGGCACGCAGACTCTGAGGCTATTCAGGATGGGGACCGTCCGACCCCGTCTTTCCAATTAGTCGTGTTCCGAATCGAACCTTCCATTGCCTCCCTCCCCCGATGTGGATACCATCTTGGTTTCCACCAACCTCGCGCGTCGAGCCCGACCCGGAGTAAGATGAGTATGCGTTTGAGCGAGATCCTGAAGCCGCAGAACATCAAAGTGTCGCTGGACGCCAAAAATAAGGCGGAAGCGATCGCCGAACTGGTGAACCTGCTGGCCGCGAACGCGGAGATTACCGATCCCAAGCAAGTGCTGGAGGCGGTCCTCGACCGCGAGGCCACCCGCACCACCGGAATCGGCAACGGCCTGGCGATTCCCCACGGCAAGTGTAACGGCACCGGCCATCTTTCGATGGCCATCGGCCGCCCCGCCACCCCGATCGATTTCCAGGCCCTCGACGGCCGCCCCGTTACGTTGATCTGGTTGCTGACTTCCCCCCCCGACAAGACCGGCCCCCATATTCATGCCCTCGCGCGCATCAGCCGGCTGATGACCATCGACAAGTTCCGCCAGGCCCTGGCGACCGCGAAGACTTCGCAGGAACTCTACGACGTGATCGTGCAGCAAGAAAACGCGCTCTAATCGCGGCCCATCTATCGACAATTGCCTGGTGCCACGCTAAACCGAAGTAGCGATCCGCAGCTTTCCAGAGCCGGGGCGTGCGGCACCGGTCGGGCCGCAGGCCCGCTTCGAAGTTGGCCGAGAACGAGTATTAGACGGTCGAGCTGTTACGGCTCGGCGGAGACGATTTGCTTGGGCTTGGCCAGCTCGATGCCGCACGCATCGGGGGCGGTGTCGTTGAGGATGTGCTGAAGCGCCACGACGTCCGCCACGGGCTTGCCTGCGATCGAAGTGATCACCGAGCCCTGGGCGACGCCTTCCTTCAGCATCGGGCTCTTGGGATCGATCGCGATCACCATCAGCCCGCCGACCGGGCGCTGCTTTGCCGAACCGAAATCCCAGTTCGCCGGGACCGGGCCCAGTAACATTCCGCGCCAGCGAAGGCGCTGGCTTTCGCGGGTGACCGCAACGGACGGGGCGGGGCGTCGGATCGGTGTGACGCCGACGGACAGTTGCTTGCCGCCGCGATAGACGATCGCGGTGAGCTTCTGATCGACGGGAGCCTCGCCCGCGACGCGTACGAACTGATCGCTGTTGCCCACGGAATGCCCGTTGAACATCGCAATCACGTCGCCTAGTTGAAGCTTGGCAGCCGCGGCGGGCGAATTGGACTCGACCGACTCCACCTTCACCCCGGTCTCTTCGCCTAGACCCGCTTCCTTCCGTTCCTGCGCGCTGGGCGAGCTCACGCGAACACCCAGCCAGCTGTACACCACTTCGTGTCCGTGCTTGAGGTCTTCGATTTCCTGCCGAATGCGGCCGGTGACCGGAATCGCAAAACCGATCCCGTTGGTGAACTTCTGCGGGAGAATGACGGCGGCATTGATGCCAATCACGTCCCCGTGGAGATCGAACAGCGGCCCGCCGGAATTGCCCGGGTTGATTTGAGCCGTGGTCTGAATGAGATCGGAGTAGAGCCGATCTTCCTTGCTCGATAGCTTGGGGAGTGAGCGGTTGGTGGCGCTAACGACGCCCACGCTCACCGCCATTTCCCCCCCGCCGGCCAGGCCGTATGGATTTCCCAGCGCGATCGCCCATTGCCCGCGTTTCACCGCCGCCGGCGCGAAATGCGCGACCGGCATGTGCGATGCGGGAATCTTCAAAACGGCCAGATCCGCGCGCGGGTCGGAGCCGACGATGATGGCCGGGTAGACTTTGTGGTCGTCAGTGGTCACCCACAAGTGTTGGTTGTTGGCGACGACGTGGTCGTTGGTGACGATGTAGCCGTCTGGATCGACAATGAATCCGGTGCCGACCGTGCGGTCCACCGGGTCGAGCATGGCGGCGAGTTTCTCGGGATTGATGCGGTTGGTTCGTAGGGCGTCGTCCGCCTCCACTGTGGCATCGGTCGCCGAGATGGCGACGACGGATGGGGCGGCACTACGGGCCACCTCTTCGAACCGCTTCTCGAGATCGGCCGCTCCGAAGTTGTCGGAGACTTCCAGCTTTGGTGAGCCGCTCGGCGAAGGCGGCGCTTGCGCCGCACGGCCGGGGGACACCCCGATGGAGTTGCAGGAGAGAAGAAATCCGGAAAGCGAAAACAGCGCAATGGCCCCGCGGCGTGCGCTGCGCACGATACATCTGCCCATTCGTGACCCCGGCGAACGTAAAACAACCCGTTAGCCCAGAGACCCGGGAGCCCGGATCTCACGCCGCGGCCGCTTTCCCGCATAGCCTCGGGAAAGCGGCCTCGACGTTTCGATCATTGCTCAGCAATCCGCAGGCCCGAAGCCACACGACGCCATGTTTGACGTCCGTCGGTCCCTAAATTTGCGGATTACTCCGGCGTTATCAACGCCTTGTCAACTTCAAGGGTTTTCAGAAACGGTCGCCATCTCGCCGTTGGCAGGGGGGTGCGGCCAAGGCCGCGCCCTGTGCAATCGACGTCAGCAGTTCGCCAGGGTGCCGATTTGTTAAGCAGCCCGCCGGGCGGACCGCAGTTGGGCGGTCAGACCGCCGATCCCGCAAGCTCGTCCGCGTCTTCTTCCAGCGGCGTGTCCAGGGCACGCTTGGCGCTCGGGAGGCCCTTGCTCTTAAGAACGGCCTCCCGAATCTCATCGGCCAGATCTTTATTGACCGAGAGAAATTGCTTGGCGTTTTCGCGGCCTTGCCCGAGCCGCGTTGAGCCGTAATTATACCACGCGCCGCTCTTCTCGACAACATTGCTCAGCGCTGCCAGGTCAAGTAAATCGCCTTCGTAGCTGATGCCACGATCGAACATGATGTCGAACTCCGCGTCGCGGAATGGCGGCGCGATCTTGTTCTTCACCACGCGGGCCCGGGTGCGGTTGCCGATGGAGACCTCCGCCTCCTTGATCGTTCCCGTTCGGCGGACGTCGATACGGATCGACGAGTAAAACTTCAGCGCCCTTCCGCCCGGCGTCGTCTCGGGATTGCCGAACATCACGCCGATCTTCTCGCGCAACTGGTTGATGAAAACCACCGTGCATTTGCTCTTGGAGATCGCCCCCGTGAGTTTGCGCAACGCCTGCGACATGAGGCGGGCCTGCAGGCCCACGTGGCTGTCGCCCATCTCGCCTTCGATTTCCGCACGGGGAATGAGTGCCGCGACGGAATCGACGACTATCAATTCCACAGCATTGGAACGCACGAGCATTTCGCAGATTTCCAGGGCCTGCTCGCCCGTGTCGGGCTGGCTGACGAGCAGATCGTTCAGCTGCACCCCCAGCCGCTTGGCCCAGGAGGGATCGAGCGCGTGCTCGGCATCAATGAACGCCGCCACGCCGCCCAGCTTCTGTGCGTTGGCGATGACATGAAGCATGAGGGTGGTCTTGCCGCTGGATTCGGGACCGAACACCTCGACCACGCGGCCCTTGGGAATGCCCTGCCCGCCGAGGGCGATGTCGAGGCTCAGGCTGCCGGTGGGAATGCCTTCGATGACCTGAATATTTTCGCCGTCAAGCTTCATGACGGCTCCCTTGCCGAACTGCTTTTCGATCTGCTGTACGGCACGGGAAAGCGCTGAATCGCGGGCGGGGTTGCTCGGGATTTCAACCTTTACGGGCTTGGGCGGGGTGGCGTGCGCGGAATCCTTCTTCGCATCCGCCTTTTCGGTGGACTTGGCCATGAGATG
>JAQGHP010000701.1 GCA_028288775.1 Phycisphaerales bacterium
CAGGATCATGATGTAGACGGCAGGGTGGGAATAGAACCAGAACAGGTGTTGGTGCAGCAGGGGGTAGCCGCCGCCCGAGTTGGACTGGAGGGTGTTGTTGACCGACCAGTTGAACGGCTGGAAGAACCCGGTGAGGCGGTGATGATCGAGCAGGTTGAGCAAGAGCGTGGCCGCGAGCACGGGCGTCGCCAGCAACACCATGAGGCTCGTGATGAACAATGCCCACACGCTCAGCGGCATGCGGAACATCGTCATGCCCGGGCAGCGCAGCTTGACGATCGTGGTGAGGTAATTCACCGCGCCCATGATGCTGGAGAAGCCCAGGATAAACAGGCTGAGGAACCAGGCGCTCTGCCCGTCGAAGACGAGGTACTGCACGCCCTTGATGGCGTAGAACGCGCCGACTCCGGAAATCACCAGGCTCGCGACCCAGTTCAGCGGGCGCAGGCCGACGTTTACCGTGTACGCACAGAGATAGACAAAGCAGAGGAAAATCGCCACGGTGACGGTGATCAGCGAAATCCCCGGCCAATCGCTCTGCCAGTTGAGCCCGGCAACAATGCGCTTGAAAAGTTCGGGGCCGCCTTCGTTGGAGCGGACGAGGATCTTGTCATCGGTAACGGTGACCGCGGCGGTGTTGGCGGCGTTCGCGATCGACCGGCCGGTGACGACGTTCTCCGCAGCCCCGCTGGGAACGAGCGCGTACCCCTTTTCAATCAGGGCGTCGCGCACGGCGTCGAGCACCGCAGCTTTATTGCCCGAGTAAGACGCTTCCAAGCCCTCGGCGGTGGTTTTCAGGGCCGCGGCGTCAACCGTCTGAATGTTCGTCGCATGCAGGCGCAGCGGTTGAACGAAGCTTGGCCATCCGGGCGCAGGCTCGACCAAATCAACCGTGCCGCGGTAGGGCGAGTGGCCGTGGAATTTGATGCCGTTGGGGTAGGTGGCACTGAGAGGCGGGTAGCTCGTCCACCCCGCGCCCGCGGGCCCGCCCGGCAGGAAGAACGCCGCGACCATGATCGCACCCGCGGGCAGCGCCGACCAGAACGCCGCCCCGTTGAGGAACGGGAAGGCCATGTCCTTCGCCCCGATCATCAGTGGGATGAGGTAGTTGCCGAACGCGCCGACGAGGATCGGGATGATGACGAAAAAGATCATCACCGTGGCGTGCATGGAGAAGGCGGAGTTGTAGTAGTCGGGCGGCATCTTGGCGTCCTGCCACATGCCGGCATTTTTCATGTACTCGCCCATCATCGGCACGGCCTTGTCCGGCCACGCCAGTTGCCAGCGGACGAGCATCGCCAGCAACCCGCCGACCACGAAGAACAACAAGCCGAACATGAGGAACTGAATGCCGATCGTTTTGTGGTCGGTGGAGAAGAGGTACTTCTTGATGAAGCTGATTTCGTGGCCGTCGTCGTGGGCATGCGACGGGCCATGGTGGGCGGAAACGGGGGCGGAAATCGCGGTCATAGTTAGCCTACGCGGGAATGTTCGGCGGAGCCGAACCTATATGCTTCATCGTGACACGGGCGTCCCGCCCGTGCGGACGGCTTGGCGGATCAATTCGACGCGGCAACGCGAGTCTTCCTACGATCGCGCACCCGGCACGGGCGGGACGCCCGTGTTACGTAAACGCCGGATCAATTTTGCGCCATCGCCACCTTCCCCGCCGGTTCCGTCGCCGCCGGGGGGAAGTAATACTTGTACGGCATTTCCTTCATCCATGCCTCGTCGAGCACGACCAGTTTGCCCTGCATCGTGGCGTGGCCGATGCCGCACAATTCTTCACACACCAGGTCGTACGCGATCGCCCCCGGCACCTTTTCCACCCCCGCGGCTTTCAGTTCGTTAAGGACGGCGAGCGTGATCATCGAGTTCTCGCGGAGGATCGTGTCGCCGTTCTTCGAGAAGCGATAGTACCCGGGCTTGCGGCGGTTGGGACGGTAATAGTCGGCCTTGGGCGTATCCTTATTGATCAACGCCAGTACGTCGAAATGATCCACCTGGATCACCTTCCGCAACTCCTCGAGCGTGTACTCGCGCGGGCCGGGGCAGTCGTCCGTCGTGCGGAGGAATAGCCGTCCGCGCATGCCGGGGACCACGTCGAGCTTGGTGCGAAAGTTGGGCAGGAAAAAGTCGTGAATCACGTCGCGGCTGCCGAGCTGAATCTCCACCGGCCGCCCCTTGGGAATCACGATGATGCGGCCGACCGTCTTCCCATAGCTATTAAGCGAAGCCAATTCCGGGTCGGTGCCGGCGGGATCGGGGTTGGTGTCGGGGTCGGTGAAATCGCGCCCCAGCGGATTGTTGGCGGCGAGGAATTTATCCAGCGCCTGCCGGGCATGCTCTTCGGGCAGAAACGCCGGGCCGGGCACGTTGGGGAATTCGTAATCGAAGCTCTTGCCGTCGGGAAGCGTCGGCCACTTGAGATCGGTGGGCTTGGGATAGAGCAGATACCGGCCGATCTTGTTCCGCGGGCCGGGATAGATGACGTTCCATTTGAACTGCTCGCCGATGACCAGAATTTTCACGCGGCTGGGGTCATCTGAAATAGGGGAGTAGCGGTAGTCGTCCCACACCCGCTTCGTCCAGAATACCAGTGCGATGAGGATGACGGTCGGGATGAGCGTCCACGCCATCTCCAGGCGCGCGTTGCCGTGGGTGTAGACGCCCTTTTCCGTGCGACCTTTACGATGGCGGTATTTGATCAGGAACCAGACGAGCACGGCCTGCACGCCGATGAAGATCACGGTCGTAAGCCAGAAAATCGCCACGAAGATCGTGTCCATCGGCCGGCCGTGGGCGGCGTAATTGGTGTTGAGCCACCAATCGTGCCCGATGGCAAGCGGGAACGCGGCGGCGCGGGCCGGGGCATTGATCAGCGCAACGGCCAAAACGCCCGCGAAGAGGGCGAGCGTGAAGGGACGGGGCTTCGGTCGCTTTCGAATCACCAACCAAATCTCCAGGAGGTATGGGACCGACGGGCCAAAGCGTTGACCGCTCCGGTTCCCTCTCCCTCGTACTCGGGGGAGAGGGTTAGGGTGAGGGGCAGAAGTCGACTCGCGCCGGAATTCGGACCAATGTAGGGTGGGTGTACTCGCCCACCGTTCGCCGACCGCTTGAGTGTCAAATGGTGGGCGAGTACGCCCACCCTACATGTGGTCTATCTGCGAACACACAACTTCGCGCCCGGCCCCTCACCCCTGCCCTCTCCCCCGAGTACGAGGGAGAGGGAGTAAGTCGTTCGCAAACCTTCGCCTATTACTTCGAAGCCACGGCCTTCGCTTCGCAGCACGCCGCGATCGATGCGACTTTCAGCTCCTTCGCGGGGCTCGCCGCGGCCTTCTTGTCAGCGTCGAAGGTGAAGTTCACCTCGGCCTTGCCGCCGGTGACTTTGCCCTTCTGCTCCTGCGTGCCGTACTTCTCGTGCCAGGCGACGAACGTGTACTCCCCGTCGGGCAGGCCCTTGGTGTCGATGGAGTAGGTGCCGATCCCCTTGTCCGCGGCGCTGGTCACGGCGAAGTAGGGGTTGTTCACGACCCGCACCCAGCAGGCCATCCACGGATGCACGTCGCACTTGATCTTGAAGTTCTCCTCCGTCTTGAACGGTTCGAGCTTCTTCTGCCCGACCGTCGGCTGCCCGAAGTTGAACGCGGGGTTGTCGATCGCCAGCGAGTGGACGTTGTGCAGCGTCGTGTCGCTGTTCTTCACCGTCACCGGCTGCCCAACCGCCACCGCGATGACATGGGGCGAGTAGACGCACCCCTTCTGGTCGATCACCGCCGGCGTCGTCGGCGTCGTGCCCAAGTCCTTGCCCTCGGGGGCCTTCACCGACACCACCACGTTCGCCAGTTCGCCCTTGTCGCCGGCCACCACGGTCTCTTCGTAGACCGGGTCCTTATGCTCCTTCGCGCAGTCGGGGGCGTTCTTGATGCCCGCGATCTCGGCCATTTCCGGGACCTTTCCCGTGAGCATGACCTTCCCTGTTACCTGCCCAAACGATCCCGAACACATGCCGGCGGAAAGGGCCAGGGCACCGATCAAAAGAGACCTCTTCATAACTGCTCCTGCGGTAAGGGAATGGATAAAGGAAGCATCGCTCGAGCCCGGCAGGGGGCCGGGGGCCGTCAAAACCGCATTCCTACGCCTGAATGCGGGGCAACGACTCATACTAAATCGAACGCTCCTCGTTGTACATGCGATCGCCCTGCGGCCATTTGCCGCACGGCAGGCCCGGGCCACACGCCCGAACCCGCCTGTTCAGTCGCCGGCAGACGGCTCCGTCTTACATGCCGGTCGTAAACGCCCGGCCGGCTCTTTCAAACCGATCCATTCCCGGTGCCTGGCGGTGAAGCCCCGTTGCCCATTTCTGCAAAGGGTCAAAATCGGGGCAATCATGGGCAATGATGGGCAATGGGCTCCCGAACATTTGACCACATTTTATCCCGCAAACGTTTACTCATAAATTACTTACACGAATCAACTTCAGATCCCTTCTCAAATCGTTTTGCAAGCTAAATTTTAGGCAATATTATGACAAATTGCCCCTCTGTTGCCCACAAATTGCCCTTCTATTGCCCCAATTTGGCGGGCGATGCGGCATAACTGATATCATCCATGTTGCCCAATCAACCGATATAGATGTCAGCGACGGCACCGCGCGGGGCCGGGAACGCATTACCCAATTGGAAATACGAGACATGAACTATCGATCGCTCTTGGCCGCGGCCGTTTTGTCTGGTGCGGCTGCCTTGGGATGTGCGAAGAACCCCGCCACCGCCAACAACACCGCAAGCGTCGCCGCCCGGCCCAATCCCACTGACTTCGAAACCGCCAAGGAGCCGGCCATCACCGCCAATACGCGGTACGCCGCGGGCCAGCTCGCCGAGAGCGACAAGTCATACGACAACGCCATTGCGCAATACAAGTTCGCCCTCGAAGCCAATCCCAAGCACCTCAAGTCGCTCTACCGCCTGGGCTGCCTTTACGCCCAGCTCCAGCGTTACCCCGAAGCGGTTGAAGCCTGGAAGCGTTACGTCGTTGCCACGGACGGGTCGGCGACGGGCTACAGCAACCTGGGATTCTGCGAGGAGTTGGCTGGCAACCCCAACGCCGCCGAGGCCGATTACAAGCGTGGGATCGCAAAGGATCCGGGCAACGAGCCGTGCCACGTCAACTACGGCCTGATGCTCGCTCGCCGGGGCCGCACGGGTGAGGCCGTCGTCCAGCTCCAGACCGTCCTGACGCCCGCCCAAGTGCATTACAACATCGCCAGCGTCTACGAGCTGCAACACCGCAAGGAACAGGCGAAGCAGGAATACCAGAAGTCCCTCGAGCTCGACCCGAGCTTCGACGACGCGAAGGCGAAGTTGGCGTCTCTGAATTAGTTGCTGGTTGCTGGTCGCTGGTTGCTGGTGACGGAAGAGGACGTTGTCATCCCTTCTGCTTCCTTTACCAGCAACCAGCAACTAGTAACCAGCAACCGCTCCCACCTTGTTTTCCCCTCCCCCCGCGCATACGCTTCCCCGCGCCATGGGCAAGAATGTCGCGCTGTTCGTCACCTGTCTGACCGACCAGTTTTACCCGCGCGTCGGCGTGGCGGTCACGAAAGTCCTCGAGCGGCTCGGCTGCTCCGTCGCTTTCCCCGAAGCACAGACCTGCTGCGGCCAACCCTTCTTCAACAACGGCTTCCATCCCGAAGCCAGGAAGCTCGCCGAGCACTTCCTCGAAGTCTTTGAGCCCTACGATTACATCGTCACGCCCAGCGGAAGCTGCTGCGCGATGGTCCGCGAGCAGTTTCATCAGCTCTTCAAAGCAGACGCAGCCAGCGCTCACACCGTCGAGAAAGTGGTGGGGCGGACGTATGAGTTCGTCGAGTTCCTCGACAAGGTGCTGAAGGTTGACGTGTCGCAATTCTCGCTGCCGCGGAAGGAGGGGATGACCTATCACTACACCTGCCACCTCCGCGCCATCGGCGTAAAGGACGAAGGCGTGCGCCTCCTCCAGCAACTGGGCAACGTCGATTTCCGCCCAATGGAAAAGACCGACCAGTGCTGCGGCTTCGGCGGAACCTTCGCCGCCAAATACCCCGCCATCAGCGGCGCGATCGTCGAAGACAAGGTGCAGT
>JAQGHP010000081.1 GCA_028288775.1 Phycisphaerales bacterium
ACAGGGCTTCAAGCTGCTGCTGGAAATGGCCCTTGATCAAATGGTAGAGCGGCCCCTGGCGGCTGGTGCCCAGCAGCACGCGGTCGGAGCCGGTGAGGGCGGCGGCCTCCGCCAGCAAGTACGCGGCGTCGTCGCCGCTGTCGTAAACGGGGAGCACCGGCACGCCCATCTCGTGGCCGAGATCCAGGAACTTGGCGAACACGCGCAGGGCGGCGATGTCGGTATCCATCGTCAGCTTCGGCCCCCAATTCCGCCCGAGCGAAACCGAGCGGATGAAGCAGACGACGAGCGTGCAGCCGCTGCGCTGCGCCTCGACGAGCGCGGGACGGGCCATGGCTTCGGAGCCGTAGGTGCCCACAACGATCTTCGGGCGGTCGAGCGCCCCGTCGCCCAATTGCTGCATGATCGCCTGCCGCAGAAGGCTGGGGCGCGGGCCCTTGCGGTTGGCCAGCCACTTGTTGAGCTGGCGGGCCGTCAGGCCGACCACCATCACGATCGTCACGAACAGCAGCGCCTCGCGCTTCACCCACGCCAGCGTCACCCACATCAGCAGCAGCACCCCGCCCAGCAGGAGCATCGGGATTTTGCGGTAGGGCTTGCGCAGCCGCGGGTGGAACGCACACAGCGAGATGTTGATCGCGACCGCCCCGATGACGCCGATGGCGTACAACGCGGCGAGCTGGTCGAGGTTGTGGCTGATGAGCAGGATGAGGATCGGCACGCCCGCGGCCACCACGGCGGGAATCCACGGCACGCCGAAGCGGTTGAGCTTCACCAGCGCCGCGGGGAGTTCGCCATCGCGGGCCATCAGGTACTGAATGGAGATCATCCCCGAGATGGCGGTGTTGCCCGCCGAAAGCAGCAGCAGCCCGCCGATGATGCGGACGGCCCATTCGCCCCACGTCCCGACGAACATGCCCGAAAGGTACGCGGCCATATCCTCCAGGTGTGCGTCGCGGTTGAGGGGGAAGATCGCGAGCATGCACACGGCGAGGATGATGTTGAACACCGCGACCTCGGTCGCGACGACCCAGATCGCCTTGCGCGCCGTGACGGCGACGGGCCGGCGCATGACGCCGGTGAGGTTCGCGATGGCTTCGACGCCGCTGAGCGCGAGCACGATCGATACGAACGAGACCCAGAGCTGGCCGGGGTGAGAGAAGTCGGGGCGGCCGATGCGGTGAGGCAGTTCGTGCCAAGGGACCTTGGGCAGGGCGAAGGCCAGGATCAGCAGGGTGATGAAAACCATGCCCAGTGCCGCGACGATGGCAAAGCCGCCGGTATGCTTGGGGCCGGCCATGTTGAAGAGCCCGATCGCGGCGATGGCTACCACGGCCCAGAGGCCCGGCGAATCGGGGGACAGCAGCCGTTCGCTGGCGGAAGGGGGGCTCTCGCGCTTGGGATCCAGCGTGTTGCCCGCGTCGATTTTAGGATTGGGGTTAAATTCCTTGCCGGCGACCGCAACCGCATGGCTGTCTGTCCCTCCGCCTTTCGCGGCGTCGTGCGCGTGGGGGTCCACCTGTTTGTGCAGTGGGAGCCCGAAGTAGTGGAAAGCGTCGAGAACGCTGAGGCTCGCGGTGACGGTGTAGTCGGCGAAAAGCAGCAGCGCCCCAACAACGGCGAGCGTGCGGCTGGTCTGCTTGGCGGCGGTGTAGACGCCGCCCCCGTCGGGATAAATCCGGCAAATCTGCCCGTACGCCCAACCCACCGCGAAGATCAGCAGGCTCATCAGCACGATGAGCCAGAAGCTGGTCCTACCGGCGAAGAAAAGCGCGAGGCCCAGCACATACAGGCGGCTGGTGCCCCAATCGCCGAACAGGAAGCCCGCCGCCGTCAGCCAGCCGATGTTTCGCGGCCGCTCACTGGAGAGGAGGGTGAGTGCGTGTGGTTTGTTGGAGTTGTCGCTTGTGTGCATAGAGATGACGTCGGGTCGGCATTATATCCGCGGAAGCGGAATCGGCCAGAGTCCCTTGCGCGTTGTGGCAATGGACTCTGGCCGCATGAATTCCGCCAAAGGGTTCTTTAGTAGCTGATGGGGTTCACGGCCCGATCGCCACGCTGCCTTCTTCCCCGGTGCGAATGCGATAGCACTCTTCGAGAGGAAGGATGAAGATTTTGCCGTCGCCGATGCGGCCCGGCTCGGAGCGGGCGGCCTTGAGGATGGCCTGGACGGCCGGTTCGACGTAATCGTCGTTGACCGCGATTTCGAGCTTCACTTTGGACAGCAGGCGGATAAAGCCTTTGCCGCCGCGGTAGTTTTCCGTATAGCCGCGCTGCCGGCCGCACCCGCGGACGTCGGAGGCGGTCATCAGATAGACTTCTTTTTCATCGAGAGCCGTTTGCACCGCCTCGAACTTTTCGGGGCGGATGATGGCGATGATCATTTTCATGGGAATTGACTCCAGAGAGGCCTCGGATTGATCGAACGGGCCGGCGGATAGTCGCCGGCCCGTCGATCAAGCCGCGAATGATACCATGGAAACCGCGTTCGTCACTTCTTGGAGCCGACGAGGGCCGGTTCCCGTTCGCCGTTGCCGACGGGGATGTACCCGACAGTGTCCCGGCCCATCCCCTGCGGGGCGGCAAGGGCGGAGATGACATACTCGGGGTAAGCCGAGATGCCGTGCTCGTGAATGTCCAAACCTTCCTCTTCGCCTTGCTTGGAGATGCGCAGGCGACCGAACATTTTCAGGACCCCGAAGACGGTCATGGCACAGGCAAACGTGGCGGCACAGATGATAAAGCTGCCGATGATCTGCGCCTTCAGAACCGCAATCCCGCCGCCGTAGAACAGGCCAGTGAGGGCCGCAGCGCTCTTGGGGTCTACGGAAGGAACGCCGGTCGGGCTGCTGCCGCCCGCGTTGTAGTAACCGCATGCGAACAGGCCCAGAGAGAGGGTGCCCCAGATGCCGCACAGGCCGTGAACCGGCCAGGCGCCGATGGGGTCATCGATGCGGAGGTATTCGAGCAGATCGACGCCGAGGATGACGATGATTCCCGCGATAGCGCCCAGTACGCAGGCACCGGTGGGCGAAACCCAGTAGCACGGGCAGGTGATCGCCACGAGCCCGGCGAGGAAGCCGTTGGTGATCGCGGCGGCGTCCCACTTCTTGATTCGCAGATAGATGAAGAACTCGGCAGCCATACCACCCGTGCAGGCGGCAAGGGTCGTGTTGGCCGCGACGCGGGCGATGCCACCGAAGTCCATCGCCGAAAGCGTGGAGCCGGGGTTGAAGCCGTACCAGCCGAACCAGAGGATGAACCCACCGATCACACCCATGACCAGATCGTGGGGGAGCATCGGAGCGCCGCCGTCACGCTTGAATTTGCGGCCGATTCTCGGCCCAAGCATGATGCCGCCCGCAAGGGCGATCCACCCGCCGATCGAGTGAACGACCGTCGAGCCGGCAAAGTCGTGGAAGTTCATGCCCAGGTTGGGCAGGAAGTGGGTGAATGCGTTTGTCGTCGCGCTCTGGCCCATGTTGGCCAGGAACCCGTCCGGTCCCCAGGCCCAGTGGCCGATGATCGGATAGATGAAGCCCGAGACGCAGATCGAGTAAAGGATGTCGCCGATGAAATCGGTGCGGCCGATCATCGTGCCCGAGCAGATCGTCGAGGCACAGTCGGCGAAGGCGAACTGGAAGATCCAGTGGGCGAGGACCGGAACGCCGGTCGCGAAGTAGAGGGAACCTGCGCCGATGCCTTTGAGGAAGAACCAGCTATTGACCGGCCCGCCCGCGACGTCGTTGGGATCATGCCAGCCGATAAAGCCGTTGCCCTGGCCGAACATGAAGGCGTAGCCAAACGCGTAAAAAAGGAAACCGCACAAACACGTGTCGAATACGCATTCGACCAGCACGTTGACGGTTTCACGCGATCGGCAGAAGCCGGCCTCGAGCATCGTGAAGCCCGCCTGCATGCCGAACACCAGGAACGCCGCGACCAGCGTCCAGACCGTATTGAGCGGGTTGATGATGTCGCCGCCCTTGGCGGCCGCGTACGGGTCCGGTGCCGCGGGGGTCGCCGCGGCTGCGGCCGTGGCCTGCGTGGTGGCCGGTTGCGTGGCGTCATCCGCCCGGGAGGTGCCCGAGAGCATCGCGGGAACGGTGTTGATCAGGGCCATGATCATGAACACCGCGACGAGGCCGAGCATTTTGCCCGCGATCAGGAGGCGTCCGTAGCGACGCCATTCCGGATCCTTCATGCGCATGCCGAGACGGGAGACCTTCTGTGAAAAAGAAAGGACCTCCGACTCGTTCTTGCGCGTTCGACAACGCCTTCTGGGAAATGAGAGCTGCATACCAACCACCTGAGCGAAAGGGTGAACGATCCGCCCGGCCGGGCCACCGACCGAGTCCGCGGGAAACCGCAATACGATGCGCAGGGGAGAGGTTCCGACGCTTTCACGCGTCGCGGATGGATCCGCTAAATTTCAGACGAAACTGGGGCCCGCGGCGAGGTACGCCGGATTACTCTCCGTCGTGATCCCCTTTGGCAAAGGTCGTACCGCATGCTTCGGAACCCCTTAGTCCTGATAACGCCTTAATTCGCCTAATAAGCGCGCGGCGAAGGGTTAATACAGCGTATCTGACCCGTAACAGCCCTTGCTCGGGGCACGACTATTTCGCCACGATGTGACGCTATTTTCTGCACAGAGGTCTTCATTTATATTGCAATATGCAATGACCGGACTCCCCCGACGGATCGCAACGCTTTCAACAGGTGCCTTCGGAATGGGCATCATGCAGGCACTCTGCTTTCACAGTGCTGATAATGCGCGCACTCAAGAACCTGATCGTCGTTCATACCCTGTTCAGCACGATTGCGCGGCATCGTGCAATCAGGGAAATGAATTTCGTTTAAATGGCCCGGAATCGGGAGTCTTTGCCGCCGAAGTGTGCATTTACCGCCTTTACCGAGTAGCAGGAGGCTCTCGTCTGGCATGGGGAATGCAGTTACGCTGTGTAATCGATGTTTCTTGAGAAGTGACGAAGTCGGGCTCATCCCCGGTGGCGGATCCCTAGCTGACCCCCTATGCCCTTACCCGCATCCACTGCGCGCCCGCTGCGCGTACTGGTCATCGACGACGAAGCCAATATCCGCGTCACTCTCGGGCTCTGCCTGGAGGCGGAAGGGCATGAGGTCTGCACCTGCGCAACCGCCGGCGAGGCCCTCGCCACGGTCGCCCGCCAAGCCTGCGACCTCGTCTTCCTCGACGTGCGGCTGGGCACCGCCAACGGGCTCGACCTCATCCCACGCATCCTCGCCGAAAGCCCGTGGGCAAAAGTCGTCGTCATCACTGCATCCGCCTCGGCTGAGACGGCCATCGCCGCCATGGACCGCGGTGCAGCCGACTATCTCCCCAAGCCCTTCACCCCCGCCCAGGTGCAACTCGTGACCCGCAAGGCCGTCGAGCAGCGGCAACTGGAACTGCGACTGGGCTCGATGGCGCGGACCGCCGATGCGCCCGACGGTGCCGAAGAATTCACCACTACAAGTAGCGATATGCGCCAGGCGCTGGACCTCGCCCGCCGACTCGCCCCCAGCGACGTTACGCTACTCGTCCGCGGCGAACCGGGCGTGGGCAAGAGCCGCCTGGCCCGCGCGATCCATGCCTGGAGCGGCCGCACGCCGGACGCCTTCGCGGAAGTCTCCTGTCGGACGGAATCCGCCGAGGCCCTGGAGGCGGATCTATTCGGCCTCTCTGCGCGCGACCTTCCCGACGCGCCGCCCGCCCAGCGCGGCTGCATCGCCATGTGCGGCGGCGGGACGCTCGTGCTCGACGAGATCAGCGCCACGCCCGCGGCCGTTCAGCCCAAGCTGGTCCGCCTGCTTCACGACCGCGAATACGAGCGAGTCAATGATTTTGTCGCCCGCCGGGCCGACCTGCGCGTGGTGGCGACGACCACTCGCGATCTGGAACACGAGGCGGCATCCGGCGCGCTGCGCGCCGACCTGCTGCTGGCCGTGAACATCGTGCAGATCGATCTGCCGCCGTTGCGGCGACGCCCCGAAGACGTGCGGCTATTAGCCGAGCGCTTCCGCTCTGCCGCCGCCCGCAAGGCCCGCCGCACCATCGGCGGCTTCGCTCCCGAGGCGATGGACGCCCTTGTACGTCACGCCTGGCCCGGGAACCTGCGGGAATTGCGGGACGTCGTCGAGCGGGCCGTGCTGCAATGCGAAACGAGCACGATCGGCCTCGAGCACCTCCCGCCCGCCCTGGTCATCCCCGACGCCCCCGACGCCGATGAGCTGCTGCCTCTACAAACCGTCGAGGAGATGCACATCCGCCGAGTCCTCGCCAGCGCCCATTCCATCGAAGCCGCCGCCGCCGTTCTCGGCATCGACCCGGCAACGCTTTGGCGACGCCGCAAGCGGTATGGGATGTGACTCATGTCCCCGGACGACTGTTACCCATGTCCCCGGTCTGTACACGTCCCAGGGCGAGGGTGGAGCGCTCGGAGTCCGGAAGCGTCATTCGCAAGGATCTGTAGGGTGGGTGTACTCGCCCACCACCCTCCCCTCCGCCCAAAGGAAATGAACGGGGACGCAGCTAGTTATTGCAATAACTAGCTGCGTCCCCGTTCATTTCCGCCATCGCGCGGGACTGCCGTGCCCGCTGGGCCAACGGATTCATTGGCAATAGTACGATGGGTCGTTGAACAGGCAGACGTTCGGGGGGATTTGCCCGGCGTGGCCGTCGAGGTAGCCGACCTGCGCGGTACGGTTGTGGCGGTCGTCGGAGACGTCGCCGTAGACAAAGAATGCGTCGTTGATGGGCTGCGGCCGCGATATGGAGGTGTTCTCCTCGGCGAACACAATGTCGCGGCTCGTGTCGCGGAAACTGGTGATCTTCCGAAGGAACGGGTCGGGAAGCAGCAGTGGATTATCCTCCGCGTCGTGACCGGGCGGGACGATCAGGCGGCAGTTGTAGGTGTAGCTGAACTGAATGTTCAGCGTCAGCCGCGGGTCCGCGGCGCACAGCCACACCCGCCGCTCCTTCAGGTATCCGAGCGTCGCGAGACATCCGGTCGATGTCGGCCGCAGATCGGCCTGCGTGATGGCGTTCGTATAGGCGTAGGTCAAATCCCCCGGCGGGTCGATGATCCCGTGGGGCCCGGGCAGATACCCGTGGTTTTCGTTCACGTACATCAGCACGGCCATGGAAAGTTGCCGCAGGTTGGAGCGGCAATTGACCATCTGCGCCTGGTCCCGCGCCCGGCGCAGCGCCGGCATGAGAATCGCGATGAGCATCGCAATGATGCCGATCACGACGAGCAGTTCGACGAGCGTAAAGCCGCGTGACCTGCGTGTCGCCATGGGATGCTCCAGAAACCACCGCGCCCGATCGAGGTGAACGCCACAAACTCTACCCACTGGCCGATCCCGCGGCAATAAGTAGTTACCCGCAGTCGCCCGCCCGTCGGGTACCCCGGCGCGCCCTGACGCCTTTCCCCAACATGGTTTCGAAGCCGCCGATATTTTTTCACTTGATATATTCCCATAACGGAATATACTCGTGCCATGGCTCGGGCAGGAACAACCTCCAGTGTGTTCAACGCCATCGCCGAGCCCCGTCGGCGGGAGATTGTCGATATGCTCGCCTTTGGGGACGAGCGCGATGTGACTCAACTGGTCCTCAAGCTCGGGCTTCCCCAGCCGGCTGTGTCCAAGCACTTGGGTGTGCTGCGAAAAGTGGGTCTGGTCGCCGTTCACAAGGCCGGGCAGCGCCGGTTGTATCGGCTCAACCCGCAGGAGCTCAAACCCGTGCATGACTGGATTCAAAATTTCGAGCGCTTCTGGACCGACCAACTAGCTAGCATTAAGGAAGCCGCCGAGCAAAAAGCCAAACAATGCGCCGCGCACGATCGCGCCGCATCCAACCACCAACCCCATTCAAAGGAGCAAGATCATGGTCACTGATGAAATCGCATCCAGTATCAAAACGTTGCACATCGTCAAGGAGGTGCTGATTGCCGCACCCGCTGATGTGGTCTTCCAAACCGTGCTGGAACCACATGGCCCCATGAAGGACATGAAGATGAAGCTGGAAGCCTGGCCCGGCGGGCGCTGGTTCCGCGACCTGGGCAACGACGCCGGGCACCTGTGGGGCCACGTCCAGGTGATCAAACCGCCGAAACTGCTGGAACTGGTCGGCCCGACGATGATGTCCTATCCGGTCGCCTCGCACATTCAGTACCGCCTCACCGAACAGCCCGGCGGAACCCTGCTGACATTCACCCACCAGGCCTTCGGCCTCATCGAGCCCGGGCTCGAGCAAGGTGTCAACAAAGGCTGGGGAGAGATGCTGGACCACATCCGCACGGCCGCGGAGAAAAAACGCGGTTAGTCCCAGGTTAGCCCAGGACGAATTCGCCTACATCAGTCACTGTTAACCCCCAGGCAGTAGGAGAACAAAATGAAAACCAAGACTGAGAAGAACCCAGCGAGCCATCCGAAAGTGGCGTCGCGTGATGAATGGCTCGCCGCCCGGCTCGAGCTGCTCGAGGCGGAGAAGGAACACACGCGGCAGAGCGACGAGCTGGCTCGGCGACGGCAGGAACTGCCGTGGGTTCGCATCGAAAAGGAGTATCGATTCGACACCGATGAGGGGACCGCCTCGCTGGCAGACCTCTTCCAGGGGCGCTCGCAGTTGCTCATTTACCACTTCATGTTCGGGCCGGATTTCACCGCCGGGTGCCCGTCCTGCTCGTCGATCGCGGACAGCTTCAACCCCGTCGTCGTCCACCTGGCCAACCACGACGTCACCCTCTCGGCGGTGTCCCGTGCGCCGCTCGCGAAACTCCAGGCATACAAGAAGCGGATGGGCTGGAGCTTTCCCTGGGCGTCCGCGCCCGGCACGGATTTCAACTTCGACTTCAACGCCTCGCTCACCGAGAAGCAGCAGCGCGAGGGGACCGTCGAATACAACTACCGCCGCGAGAAGGCGTGGACGCTAAAAGGCATCGGCGACGCGATGACCAAACAGGGCGAAGGTCCCGTCGCCCAGATCGCGGCCATGACCGGAACGGATGTGGCCACCTTCACGCGCGAAAGGCCGGGCATGAGCGCCTTCGTGCTCGAAGACGGCGTCGTCTACCACACCTATTCCGCCTACGCCCGCGGCCTCGACGGCCTCTGGGGCATGTACCAGTGGCTCGACCGCGCCCCCAAGGGCCGCAACGAGCAGGGCGTCTGGTGGCGTC
>JAQGHP010000082.1 GCA_028288775.1 Phycisphaerales bacterium
ACCGAGCTGCTCAAGATGCAGCGCGCCCTGCACGAGCAGACGCTCGCCGCCCGTCCCGACAACCGTGAACCGTATCTGAAGATTAGCACCGGCCAGTCCGACCTCCGTACGCTCATGCGGACGACCGCGGAGACCTTCACCTTCGAGGGCGACTCGCGGCTGGCGCAAAAGGTGTTGCTGAAGCTCAGCTACGAGGAAGCAAAAGACGCAGTAGACCAGTCCGCCGCGTTGCAAACCGAGCCCGCCGCCGCGGCCCGCAAGAAGCTCGCGTCGCAGCTCCAGAGCTCGCAGCGCCGCATCATCGACGCCCTCGAAACGCTGCTCGCCCGCCTGTCGCTCACCGGCCAGCCGACCACGCAGCCCGCATCCAAGGACGGCTCGGATCTGCTCACCAAGGCCGAGGAATACAAGAAGCTCGACGAGGCCCTCAAGGCATACATGAAGGAGCAGCAGCGCATCCTCGATCAGACCACCAGCCTGGCGAAAAAGCCCGTGGACAATTGGGACGACGCCGACAAGAAAAAGCTGGATGACCTGAAAATGGCCCAGGAAAAACTCGACGCGTTCATGCAGGAGAAGATGCACGACTTCTCCAAGAACGCCGAGCAGGACATGGCCAATTCATCGCTACTCAAGCAACTGCTGGAGGTCTACAGCGAGACGACGATGGCGAAAGACGCCCTGAATCAAAAGGCGGCGGAGGTCGCGGTGGCCGCGGAGCAGAACGGCATCGACAACGCCAAGACGCTCACCAGCAACCTCGAAAAGTGGCTCTCCAACGCCCCCGACCGCACGAAATGGACTCAGGAGGACTTGCTCTCCAAGACCGATCTCAACATGCCCGAGCTGCCCAAGGAACTGGAAGACATCATCGGCGAGCTGATGGAGCAGCAGGAAGACCTGTTCGACCAGATGGAGGACGCCAACGCGAACATGGCCGGGTCATTCGATAAAGGCATGGGCTGGGACGCCGCGGACGGCCCGATCGCCTCGATGAACGCCCAGGGCGTCACCGGCAACCAGCTCCCGAACAACAACGAAATGTCCGGCCGCTCGGGGGAGGGCCGTAGCGGAAAATCGCAAGGCGAATTCGTCGAAGACCACGCGACGGGAAAAGGCGGCCGCAACACACCTACCCGCCTCGACCCCACCGCCTTCCAAAAGGGCCAGGTCAAGGACGACAGCAAAGACCCCACCGGCGGCGCAACCGGCGGCGGCAAAATCAGCGGCGAAGGCGGCGCGGGACTCACCGGCCCCGTCCCCCCAAAGCAAAAGCAGGAAATGGAACGCCTCGCCCAAAAACAGGCCGAGCTCCGCAACGCCGCCGAACGCATCAGCCTTCAGTACAAAGTCGGCAAGTACGACAATTACAAGCTCGACGAAGCCATCTCCCTCATGCGGCGGACCGAATCCGACCTCCACGCCAACCGCTATCAAAACGCCCTCCGCCGACGCGACGTCACCCTCGACGCCCTCGACACCAGCCGCCTGCTCGTCGGCGGCGAGGTCCACGTCCAACGCGACACCACCCCCGCCGGCAGCCAAAAGCTAAACGACCAAATCAACGACGCGATGAAAGGCGAACTCCCCCCGGCGTGGTCGGACGCATTGAAGGAGTATTACCGAAAGCTGGGGCAACAATAGAACAAATCCGAATCCCGAATCCCCGAAACCCGAATCAAATCCCAAGTCCGAATGACGAAATCCGAATGCAGAGAGAGCCCCGAATGAACACGAAGGCACACGAATAAGAAGTCCTCATTCATTCGTGCCCATTCGTGTTCATTGGTGGCTCCCCGTGTTTTTCGTGGCATGGGCGGCCCGCCCATGAACCCGCCGCTATAGCGGCCAAACACGGGCGGGCCGCCCGTGCCACGGGAGGAGGGAAACCAATTCCATGCCTTCTCTTCGGATTTGGGATTTGGTCATTCGGATTTGATTCGAGTTTCGGGGATTCGGAATTCGGATTTCAGCCCTCCGCCCTTTCCGCCCCACACTTCCAGCAAGTATCAAACTGCTCCTCCACCTCTTCCCCACACTTCGGGCATTTCCAAGTCGCACGCGGCGGCGCTTCCACTCCCTTTGCATTGCGCACCTCCCGCGACTGATACTCCGCGATAATCGGCTGCGCCTTGCCCACATCCGCCTCGTTCACCCAAATGCTCGGCAACGACTCGCTCGACACCGGCATCGTCCCCCAAGCCCCTTCCAGCATCTCCCCCTGCACCACCGACACAATGCCTTCCCGTTCGAGTATGCCTTTCAAGAAGTGAGCATCCATCTGATCGCGCGCGGTATAAACGTGTTGCATGTAGCGCACTCTACCGCGCCCCAAACGGGATTCGAACTCCGAAAGTCTCAGCGCTCGCGCGCCGCGATCGAGGGCGAGCAAAGTCTTTCCTACGGAGGTCGATGCGCACCCCCGTGGCACGGGTTTTCAACCCGTGCGAAATGCGCGGGAGTCGATGCAAATTCGATTTACACGGTCCCCGACCTGACATGCCGCTTACACGGGTTGAAAACCCGTGCCACGATAAACGCCTTCGTCCGCGGAATCGCCCACCCCGATTCACGGATAGGGCGAAGTCTTCGGCTGATCCCCCGGCAGCTCCAGCGATCCCACCAAATCGCTCAGCTTCTCGACCCCCTGCTTCTTCATGTACGCCGCGAGTCCGTCGCAAATTTTGTTGGGGCTTGCCGGGTCCACGAACAGCGCCGTCCCCACCGCCACGGCCGTGGCCCCGGCGAGCATGAATTCCACCGCGTCCTGCCATACCTGCACGCCGCCCATGCCGACGATCGGCACACCCGCGCTCTTGGCCACCGCCCGATACACCCGGCTGACCATATGTATCGCGATCGGCTTAATCGCCGGCCCGGAGAGCCCGCCGGTCACGTTCGCCAGCCGCGGGCGGCGCTTGTGAATGTCGATCGCCATCGCGGTAAACGTGTTCACCAGCGACAACGCATCCGCCCCGCCTTCCACCGTCGCCCTCGCCGTCACCGTCACGTCTTCGACGTTGGGCGACAGCTTCACGATCAGCGGCTTGCTCGGCAGCACCTTCTTCACCTGAGCCGTCAGCTCCTTGAGCCTGCCGGGATGCGTGCCGAAGGTGAGGCCGTCTTTGACATTGGGGCACGACACGTTGAGCTCAACGCCCGCCACGCAATCAAGCCCTTCCATCGCGCCGCACGTTTCGACGTAGTCGTCGAAGGAATGCCCGGCGACATTGACGATCACCGGGCACGGCATCTGCCGCAGGAGCGGGACTTTCTCGTTCAAAAACCGCTCGAGCCCGACGTTCGCCAGCCCGATGGCGTTGAGCATTCCCGCGCGCGTTTCGACGATCCGCGCCGGCTCGTTCCCCGCGCGTTCTTCGCGGGTAATGGACTTGGTGACAAACGCCCCCAGCCGCGAGAGGTCCATAAAGTCGGCGTACTCAAACGCGTAGCCGCAGGTGCCTGAGCAGGTGAGCGTGGGATTAGCGAGCCTGAGGCCGGCGAGATTGACGGAAAGGTCGGGCATGGGGCAGGAAGTGTAATCAAAGCGCACGCCGCTGCCAGCGCGGTGTTCGCTCCTACGTGGCATGGGTTTTCAACCCATGGCTCGCGGTACCCCGCGAGGGTCGGCGGTACTCGGTCGACCAAGACAGGAGCGGAGCGACCCAGCGTCTGAACCATCCGCACGATGGCTTCGCTTGCGCGATTTGTTGGATCGGCGGAATACCGCCGATGCGTGCGGCGTACCGCACGTCATGGGTTGAAAACCCATGCCACGAGAATGCAGCAAACAATTCATGCCCGCGCGTGCCTCGCATCCTGCCAAAATCATGTTATACTATGTGCGACGCCAATCCGGCGTGCCGCGATTCTTTTGCCGCGGCTGGAGGTTGGTTATGCAACTCATTGCACGCTTCATCTTCCCGTCGCGCCTCGGAATCGCTTCGCACTAAGTTGTGGTGCAGGCTTTTAGCCTGCATTTACCGCCTGAAAGGCTGAACCACACGCTTAGTCCCCTGCCCGCGATTCCCGGGCGCTCCCCTTTTGAATCGAGTGGACTTCCCCTCGCGACTTGTGCTGCGCGCACAGTCGCGGGGGTTCTCTGGGAGCTTCTCTTGAAACCAGGAAGATGGAACGCGCCCCGGCCCATGCCGGCGGCGGACCTGTTTGCCGATGACATGCAAAACGCGGAAGAAATCTTCCGCAAATCGTCCCGAAAAAAATCCGACCGGCACGTGCAACAGCTCTGCCGGCAGGTCGAGCGCACGCTCGGAATCGTGCTGGGCGGCGAAGTCGCCGACCCGGTTTTGCAAAACCTCATGATCGAATCGGTCACGCCCGCGCCCGATGCCGGGCGGCTGCTGGTCAGGGTCTACGATCCCTATCGCGGAACGATGGGAACCGGGCCGGGCGCTGCCGCACTTGGCCGTGACGCGGAAGCAGCGAGCCGCGCTGATCTGGAAAAGAATTCCTCCACGCAGGCGGACATTCTCGAACGCCTGAACCGCGTCCGCGGCCTGCTGCGCCGCGAGGTGGCGGCGGCCATCACGCGCAAGCGTGCGCCCGAGCTGATCTTTCAACTGGTCATTCCCGGGGAGGTGCGGCCATGAGCACTTCCCTTCCCACGAATGTTCGAGCGTGGCTACCCAACCCCCTACCCGCGGATGTGGCCACGGCGATCGATCGCATTGCCCGCACGGATGATGCCCTCCAAGTCGCCGTCATGCCCGACGTGCATCTCTCGCACGAAGTGTGCGTCGGCACGGTCCTGGCGA
>JAQGHP010000739.1 GCA_028288775.1 Phycisphaerales bacterium
GCTCGTTGCCCTTGAAGAGGATGGAGGAGCAGGCTTCGGGGCTGATGACCGAGTACCAGGCGAATTCCATCATGGCGACGCGGTCGGCTACGCCGATGCCCAGTGCGCCGCCGGAGCCGCCTTCGCCGGTCACGATGCTGATGATGGGGGTTTTAAGGCGGCTCATTTCCATGAGATTGCGGGCGATGCTTTCGGCTTGGCCGCGTTCTTCGGCGCCGATGCCTGGGTAGGCGCCGGGGGTGTCGATCAGCGTGACAACCGGCAGGTTGAACTTCTCGGCGAGCTTCATGCAGCGGAGTGCTTTGCGGTAACCTTCAGGGTGAGCCAGGCCGAAGGAGCACTTGATCTTTTCCTTGGTGTCGCGGCCCTTGTGGTGGCCGATGAGCATGACCTTGTGGCCGCCCATGCGGGCGAGGCCGCAGAGGATGGCGGGGTCGTCGCCGTAATGGCGGTCGCCGTGCAGCTCGCGGAACTCGCGGCAGACGTGCTCGACGTAATCCTTAAACAGCGGCCGCTGGGGATGGCGGGCTACCTGGACGGTTTCCCAGGCGCTGAGGTTGTCGTAGGTTTTGCGGAGCAGCGAGGTGTAGTTGGAGCGGAGCTGGCGGAGCTCGCGGGAGTAATCGACCTGCTTTTGGATTTCGATGGCTTCGAGCTCGCGGATCTGCACTTCGAGCTTGGCCAGCGGCTTCTCGAACTCCAGGACGTGGCGGAGTGAGCCGCTGCCCTGGCGAGGGGAGGAATCGGGGTTCGCCAGGCCGACGCTTGGGAGCGTTTGGATTTCGGACATAATGGGTAACACAGCCGACGCACGGGCCGACGGCTGCCTTAGTGCTTTGCGAGCTGGCGGTTTCGTCTCAACCAGAAGCGAATCCATTCTCAACCGGAGACAAATAGGGTAGACGCCGGGGCCAGGAAATCAAGCCAAAGCGGACTGGGCAACAGGGCCTGTTGTGGCCAGAAGCGCCCCGCAAGCGGGGCGGCTAAACGGTAGAGACTTCACGGGCTTTGGCATCGCGAGACGCAGTAAACAATTGCTCAGCCGCCTACGTGAAGGCGTCGGTTTTGGGTATTATCGGACCATGCAACCGCATCGGATCAGCATTTTGGGCGTCGGCCTGCTCGGGGGGTCCATTGGGCTGGCCGTGCATGAACGTATAAAAGGATGCACGGTCGTCGGTTACGGCCACAAGCGGGCGACGCTGGATGCCGCGTTACAAAGCGGCGCGATTGATGAGGGGTACGACGACCTGAGCCGGGCGGTTCGGGGGGCGGATTTGGTAATCCTTTGCACGCCCGTAGGGCTGTTTCGCGGATTGCTGGGGGAATTGGGCCCGCTGCTTGCGCCCGGAACCTTGGTGACGGATGTGGGGAGCACGAAGCGGAGCATCGTGGAAGCGGCCGGGGAATTGTTGCCCGCGGGCGTGCAGTTTATCGGCAGCCATCCGATGGCAGGGAGCGAGAAGCGGGGGGTGCAGTTTGCCCGGGGCGATTTGTACGATGGCGCGCTGTGCATCCTTACCCCGACGCCGGATACGGATGAGGGGGCGTTGGAAAAGGTCAGGTGGTTTTGGGAACTGCTGGGGATGCGGATTTGCCGCGTGTCGCCTGAAGAGCACGACCGGCGGCTGGCGGATGTGAGCCATCTCCCGCACGCGCTGGCGGCGGCGCTGGTAATGGTGCAGGAAGAGGCATCCATCGATCTGGCGGGCAAGGGGTTTCAGGACATGACGCGGATAGCCGCGGGGGACGGGGGGCTGTGGCGCGACATCTTACTGGACAACCGCGATAACGTCCGCGCGAGCATCCGCGCGATGCGCGGACGGCTCGATGAGTTGGACGCACTGCTGGGGGCGGGGGATTCGCAGGCAGTGAAGGCGTGGCTGGAGGATGCCGCGGGCCGGCGTCAGCGACTCGCGGAGCGCATGCGGACGACTTCGGAATGACGATCCGCAAGCGGCGGGCGCACGTTCAGCGAAGGGGAACATTCTCGGACGCAAAGCGCCATATCGTTCGCTGTGGATTCATGACGAGGGTGATTTTGCCCGATCAAGATGGGGAACCTTACTTTAGGACCAACCGCCGAGCGTAGTCATGACATTGCATTGCGGGCCCGTTTCGCTTGCGGCGTAAGAGCCGCGGGGCCTGGTCGTCCTTGCAGGTGAGACTCGATGCCGACGGCTACATCCACACAACCTTCCGCCCGTGAGATCCTAGCCGGCTCCGGCGTCGTCACGCATTTCCAGCCGATCTTCTCGGTCAAGCAGAAATCGATAGTGGGCGTTGAGGCACTCTCTCGGGGCATCAATCCCGAGACGCTGGAACTGATTCCGCCGATGAAGCTTTTCGAAATGGCCGCCGCGGAAAACCTCAGCGACGACCTGGAAAACCTCTGCCGGCGCACCGCGATCGACAGCTTCGCGTCGATGCACCATCCCGACGACGGCTTGATCCTGTTCCTGAACTTCGACGCCTCCGCCCTGGAAGCCGGCCCGGCGGGTGAGGAAAAGCTGCTGTTCCTCAACTACGACCCCACGCTGGGGGACGACGGAGCCGCGACGGCCGAGGGATTGCTTGCGCAGGTCCGGCGGCTGGGGCTCGAGCCCAGCCGCGTCGCGGTGGAAGTGCTGGAATCGCGCTTCGAGGACGCGCAGCTTCTCAAGAAATCATTGGACCGGCTGCGGGAATGCGGCTTCCTGCTCGTGCTCGACGATGTGGGCGCGGGGCATTCCAACCTCGACCGCATCCCCCTTATCCGCCCCGATATCCTCAAGATCGACCGCTCGCTCGTGCGGCAGATCGACGTGGACTACTACAAGCAGGAGACCTTCAAGTCGCTGGCGCATCTGGCGCGAAAACTGGGGGCGCTGGTAGTGGCCGAGGGCGTTGAGACGGAAGCCGAGGCGCTGGCGGTGCTGGAACTGGGGGCCGACCTGCTGCAGGGGGTTCATCTGGCCCGCCCGCAAAGCGCGCAAAGCCTGGTGGGTTCGCTCGACGTTACCG
>JAQGHP010000755.1 GCA_028288775.1 Phycisphaerales bacterium
TGATCGTGGCACTGGCTGCACCCCATCGTGCTCCCCAGCCACACCGTCGACACGTTCCTCACGCGGTCGGTCAGATACTTGATCTCGTATTCCTTCGGCTGCGCGCCCCCTTCCTCCGTGGTCTGCAAGAGCCGGTTGTAGCCGCTGGCAACCTTCTGCTCGGTCGTGCTATTCGGGAGCAAATCGCCTGCAAGCTGCTCGGTAGTGAAGCGGTCGAAGGGCTTGTTCTCGTTGAACGACTTGATGACGTAATCGCGGAACGGCGACACGTTCATCGAATTGTCACTGTGGTAGCCGATCGAGTCGGCGTAGCGCACCAAATCCAGCCACCAGACCGCCATCCGCTCCCCAAAATGCGGCGAAGCGAGCAGCCGATCCACAACCTTCTCGTAAGCATCCGCGGACTTGTCGTTGACGAATTCCGCGACCTCTTTAGGCAACGGCGGAAGGCCCGTCAGATCGAAGCTTAGCCGGCGGATAAGCGCGGCGCGATTGGCCTCGGGCGCGGGCGCGAGCCCGGCATCCTTAAGACGCGCCAGGACGAAATGGTCGATCGGGTTATGCGTGAAGCCCGTCTGCTCCGCGCCAGGCACCGCCGGCTTCACCGGCGGCAGATAAGCCCAGTGCCCCTTCCACGGCGCGCCTTGCTCGATCCACAATTTCACCAGCGCAATCTCGCGGTTGCTCAGCCGCTTGTTGCTCTTGGGGTCGGGCATGCGCTCTTTGGGATCTTCCGCGGTGATCCTGCGGAACAGTTCGCTCTCCCCCACCTTACCCGGGGCCACGGTGGTGCGGGCCTCGATTTTGGAAAAGATTCCCGCCTGCGTGTCCAGCCGCAGATCGGCCTTGCGCTTGTTCTTGTCGGGGCCGTGGCAGGCGTAGCAGTTGTCGGAAAAGATCGGCCGGATGTCGCGATTAAAATCGACGACGGCCGGCAGCGGCGCATCCCCCCCCAAGGCCGCCGACGCGAGTGTGACAACCGCAAAACCGATTAATCCCGCCCATGTTCCCGCGCCGCATTTGGCCATCGAAAGAACCTCCGCCGCGTTACGGGGACAACGCCGCCGCATGGCAACTCCCAAAGAGTCCCCAGGGGACGGTGCGTTCCTCGTCAACGCGTTCAACCAAAGATACCAGCGGTCGGTAAATCGCGTTGCCCCCGTCCGGACCCGGTAGCGGCGTAGGGGAGCGCCCGTTAGAATCGGCGACCCGGCCGGGCGTGGCGAAATGGCAGACGCTGTGGACTTAAAATCCACTGGCCGCAAGGCCGTGCGGGTTCGATTCCCGCCGCCCGGATTTCCCCCGCTTTGCCCGGCTTGCGCCGATTCACAGCCTGCGCAATCGCTTCGGCCCGCCGTAGGTGAGTTGCTCCACATTGTCTAATGCAAAGCTCGCCATGTCTTCCGGCATGCGGCAGGACGCCGTGTGGTGCGGCACACGCCCGACCCTCGTTTTTCTGCGCAAACTTTTGATATTTTACCGAATTCCCTCTGGAGTGGAACGGAAAAGCGGGGCGCTGCCCTCGGGAAATACGGAAGGTTGGCTCGGGCTCTTGCTCCCGCGAAAAGCGAACGTACAACACAGTTATGAGTTACCAAGCATGGATGCGACCGGATAGCAAAGGGCTCATGCCCTTGAACCGGGATTGGATGGATGTGGCACGCTACCTGGATGGTGGCGCACATCCCGACAAATTGGGGCAAACGAGGGACGGGCTGGTTGCCGCGTGCGAGCTGCAGCGCCTGCAATTGCTCGCGTGGACTTCCGCATTGCGTGGCTCCAGCCTCGTAGCGGGCACGACGCGGGGAAGGATCCGCGACGGCATCGCCGGGGTGAGGACAGTCCTGCAAGAGTCGGCCGCATTACACGCCGCGATCGCCCGACGCCGGTCGGCCGAGAAGACAAAGACCGTCCCGCCAAGACGCGAGCCTCCCGCGAGCGCCCTGAAACGCGTAAAGACCAAGAGGAGCGAGCCGACCACCGCAGGCGACGTGGCTCTTGCGGGCGCGGACACAGTCTAAAAGGCTGTCGTGGCGATTACCAGTTCCAGTCCAGCCCGCCGCGAAGCTCGGGGCGTTTTTTCTTCTTTGCCGCCGCGGCGGGCGTTGCCGGGGCCGCGGCGCCCGTGGCCGCCACGGGGGCGACCGTCTCGACCGACCGGCGGATCGAAAGCCCGATCCGCCGGGCCTCCTTGTCGATCTCCAGCACGCGCACCTTGACTTCCTGCCCGGGCTTGACCACGTCGCTCGCCGCCCGCACGCGGTTACCGGCCAGCTCGGAGATGTGAACCAACCCCTCAAGGCCCGGCTCCAACTCCACGAACGCGCCGAAGTCCACCACGCGCGTGACGGTTCCGCTGACGACCATGTCGAGCGCGTAACGATCGGTGATCGTCGACCACGGGTCGGGGCCGGCCTGCTTGAGGCTGAAGCTCATGCGCTTGGCCATCGGGTCAATCGAGAGCACCACAAGCTTGATCGTGTCCCCTTCCTTCACCACATCCGATGGGTGGCGGATGCGCTGCCAGCTCATCTCGCTGACGGGCAGCAATCCTTCCAGCCCCTCCTCCACTTCGACAAACGCGCCGAACGGCTCCACGCGCGTCACGCGGCCGGTGAGCTGCGTGCCCGTCGCGTAGCGCGTCTCCGCGCCCGTCCACGGGTCGGCCATCGCCTGTTTGAGGCTCAGGCTGATCTTGCCGGTGGCTTTGTCGATCTTGATGACCTTCACGTCCACCAGGTCGCCATTCTTGACGAACTCGCTGGGCTGTCGCCCCCGGCGGTGGCTCATTTCGCTCACGTGCAAGAGCCCGTCCACTCCGCCCAGATCGACGAACGCACCGAAGTCGGTGACATTGCGCACTACGCCGCGTCGCATCTGTCCCTCGGCCAGCTCCAGCATCAGTTTCTGCTTGGCCTCTTCCTTCTCGCGTTCGAGGATGTTGCGACGGCTGACGATGAGATTTTTCGCCTGCCGCTCGAACTGCGTGACCTCGACGGCCAGCTTCTGGCCGAGGAAAGTGGAAATGTCCTTTTGGAAATAGAGATCGACCTGCCCGGAGGGCATGAAGGCGCGCATGCCTTTGATCTCCATCTCCAGGCCGCCCTTGTTCATTCCGGTGACCATGCCTTCGATGACCTGGCCGATTTCAAGGTTGTCCCAGCTCACGTTCGTGGAAGCGACGCCCTTGCGGTTGAGCATCAGGATGCCTTCTCGCGGGTCGTACTTCTCGACGACGAAGTCGAATTCGTCGCCGACCTTCACGTCATCGAACTGGAGCAGTGAGACAACGCCCTGGCTCTTGCCGCCCAGATCGACAAAGACTTCGTCTTTGCCGACGGAGACGACCGTCCCCCGCCGCACGGCCTTGCCGCCGGGCTCGGGCGCTGCCCCCTCTGCCGCCTGCGGCCTGGGCTTGTCGAAGACATACAACTCGTCCATCGACACGCCCGCGAGTGCCGCGTCGAGCTCCCGGTCGAGCGCCGGATCGGCGTCGGCCCGAAACTTCTCTTTGTACTGATCGCTCTGCTGCTGCTCTGCCATAGTCAATAGTCCTGCAAAAGGGGGCTATCCTATACCGCGGGGGGCGAAATCGGAAGCGTCGCCAATGAACTTGCTTGACGCTCGCCGCGGCGTTTAGACTCTCTTGCCATGCCCACGCCTGTCTTCGTCGCGCCGTCACCCAAGTCAACAGCGCCGCCATGGAATCCGGATCTCAACTTTTCTACGTTGCTCTTTCACGGTTGCCTTCGACAGGACGCCACGAAAATGCTTGCGAGCGGCGTCAACGTCCGCGCGGGCCGTCCCAATACGGATTTTGGGCTCGGTTTCTACACTACCACGCTACGCCGGCAGGCGGAGGATTGGGCATATCTGAAACATAAGGCACAGCCCCCCATGAAGCGGGGGCAGCTCGCCTTACATCCTGTTGTTCTCTGGGTACGCATTTCCCGCGACGTGCTGGCGCGGCTGCAGACGCTGGCGTTCGTCCGCGGCGACTACGGCGCCGACGAGTATTGGAGCTTCGTCCAGCATTGCCGTGCGAGCGTGCCTGCCGCTCCGTCGCTCCCGGCCGTCGTCCGTCACCACGAACGAGGTGGCACGGGCACACCCTCGTGGTACGACATGGTCAGCGGCCCTGTTGCCGCGTTCTGGCAGCAACGCAATGCCATGTCCGAGGCCGATCAGTTTAGTTTTCACACCGATGCTGCCCAGTCCGCCATCAATGACGTATTGGCGGGTCGGCGTGGGACCGACTATGATGTTACAAACGTGCCGTTCTGATTTTTGAACAGGAGCCGCCATGGCCGGCAATGCAGCAACTCTCCCGGTAGACCAAATCCACCGCTTCTGGAGCGATGTTGAGCAGGTGCTGGGAAGCCGCCATGGTGTCAAAGGCGATCGCGCCCTCCGCGCCATCCTCCGCTATCGGGATGAAATCGAGCGCGTTGGACCTCTCGTGTATCATCGCGACGCTTCCGAAGTGGCCGAAGACATCATTGCCGGCGGTTATACTGACGCGCAGCAAGCGGTCGGATAACCGCGCATTGGTTTTGCATCACGCCGCCGTCTCGATTTCAATGCGCACCATGGCTGATGCACAAAATTCCTACCGCGCTTTGATCGCCACCGTCAAACAGGTCTCCTTGCTCGGCTCCATCGGCTCCGTGCTCGGTTGGGACGAGCGGACGCAGCTTCCCGCGGCGGGGACGGGGCATCGGGCGGATCAGTCCTCGATGCTGGCGAAGATGGGGCACGAGTGGTTCACCTCCCCTGCCGTCGATAACCTGCTGGCGGAAGTCGAGGCGTCGGATCTCGTGAAAGACCCCGAGGGCGACGCTGCGGCGAACGTGCGCGAAATCCGACGATCCTACGACCGGGCTCGCAAGCTGCCGGGTTCGCTCGTCGAAGAGATGAGCCGCACGGAAGTGCTCGCGCAGCAGGCGTGGGGCGAGGCGCGGGCGAAATCCGACTATGCCCACTTTCGGCCGTGGCTGGAGAAGACTCTGAAGCTGAAGCGGCGCGAGGCGGATTATGTCGGCTACACGAGCAACCCGTACGATGCGCTGATCGACGAATTTGAGCCGGGCGAAACCGCCGCGGGCGTGCGGCAGACGTTTGCGTCGCTGCGCGGACCACTGGTCGAACTGGTCGGCAAGATCATCGACTCGGGCCGCAAAGCGCCGGTCGAGATTCTGGAGCGGAATTACCCAGCCGGGGCGCAGGAGAAGCTGGCGCGCGAGGCCGCCGCGGCGATCGGCTTTGATTTTAGCGCCGGGCGGCTCGACGTCAGCCTGCATCCCTTCTGCACCGACATCGGCCCGGGCGACACCCGCATGACCACCCGCTACGACGAGCGCTACTTCGGCGACGCGTTCTTCGGCGTGCTTCACGAGACAGGCCACGGGCTTTACTCGCAGGGGCTGGAGCGGGCCCACTTCGGCACGCCGCTGGGGCAGGCGGTGTCATTGGGCATTCACGAGTCGCAGTCGCGGATGTGGGAAAACCTTGTCGGGCGCAGCCGGGCGTTCTGGAATTTCTTCATGCCCAAGGCACGGGCCGCGTTCCCCGAGGCGCTGCGCGATGTGAGCGACGACGACTGGTACTTCGCGATCAACGACGTGCGCCCGTCGCTCATCCGCACCGAGGCGGACGAGGCCACCTACAACCTGCACGTGCTACTGCGATTCGAACTGGAAGAGGCGATGCTCAAGGGCGAGCTTTCCGCGGCGGACCTGCCGGCCGCGTGGAACGAGAAGATGCGCCAGTACCTGGGCCTCACCCCGCCCGACGACGCCCGCGGCTGCCTCCAGGACATCCACTGGTCCGGCGGCGC
>JAQGHP010000787.1 GCA_028288775.1 Phycisphaerales bacterium
TCGGGGGGCAGGAATGCCCCCACTCGCGGACTCGCGACAGACAAAAATGTCTGCCCCACCTCAGATACAGACAAGAATGTCTGCCCCACCTCCCTGACAGACAAAAATGTCTGCCCCACCTGCGAAAGACGGGCAAAAATGCCTGCCCTAACTCGCAGATGGACAGTGACGTCAGTCCCGCCTCAGTAAGACGAGGATCAGACCATTCCCGGCTTCAAACGGTACAATTGCCGCATGATCATTTGCCTCGGAACCACCCCCACCGTCCAGCGCTCGATGACGTTCGCGCATCTTCGAATCGACGACGTCAATCGCGCCGCCCAGGTGCAGGAGTATGCCTCGGGAAAAGCGCCCAACGTGGCGCGCGTGCTCAAGACGCTGGGCGCGGAACCGGTGTGCGTGGGCTTCGCCGGCGGCGACCGCGGTCGATTCCTACTCGATGACCTGCAACACGCCGAGGTGCGATGCGAGTTCGTAAACGTCGCCGCCCCAACGCGTCTCTGCACCACCGTCATCGACCAGGCCACCGGAACCGCGACGGAACTTGTCGAAGAATCATTGCCCGTCGATCCCGCGGGGTGGGACGAAATGGACCGCCGGCTCCGCGCGCTGCTGCCGACTTCGAAAAACTGGATCTTCTCCGGCTCCCTGCCTCCCGGTGCGCCGCAGGATTTTTACGCTCGGTGGCTACCGCTGGCGCGCGAGTGCGGCGCACGCCTCATCCTCGACGCCCGCGGCGAACCGTTGCGCCTCGCCATGGAACACCCTGGTTTTGTCGTAAAGCTCAATCGCGACGAACTCGCCGCCACGCTCGGACGGTCGTTGGATTCGCCGGTTGATTTGAAGCAGGCCGCTCTCGCGATCACTCCCGCTGGCGGGGTGGCGATCGTCACAATGGGCTCGCAAGGTGCGGTGGCCTCCGATGGAAAAAATGTCTGGCGACTCACGCCGCCAAAGGTAAAGGCGATCAGCGCCGTCGGCTCCGGCGACGCCTTCTCCGCGGGCCTCGCGCTGGGCCTGCTCCGCGGCCAATCCCTCCCCGAGTCGCTGGCCCTCGCCGCCGCGTGCGGGGCGGCGAACGCGATGACCGCGCTCGCCGGGCATTTGAATCCTTCGGACGTCGAGCGATTGGTGTCGGAGGCGGTGGTGTCTCCCTCTCCCTCCCAGGGAGAGGGCCGGGGTGAGGGTGCGGCGCGGTAGGCCAAACAGCGCATTCGCTCTGGCTGCGACTCCTCTTCGCCGGCAAGAATTGGAAATATCGCCATGGCCACAGATCACCGCCACCGCCTCAACCCCTCTCTTCTGGAAAGAGCTCGTTCGATGCGGCATTCTCCAGCGCACGCCGAGCGGCGGCTCTGGGAATGCCTTCGCGCCCGGCAACTCCACGGTTTCAAATTCCGAAGGCAGCACTCGATTGGCTGCTACATCGCGGACTTTTATTGCGCGGAATGCCGCCTGATAGTCGAGCTTGATGGCAGGTCGCATAACTTTAACATGGAGCATGACCGTGAAAGGACCGAATGGCTGAGCCACAATGCGTACGCAGTGGTCCGCTACGAAAACTCGGACGTGTATGAGAATCTGGATGTAGTTTTGCTGGCAATCCTGAACGAGTGCGAGAAGCGTAAATGCCTTGAAGGCATTCAAGGTCCTGGGGTCAGCGACTGAACGAGGCTCAACGTTCTGCAGTGAAGGGGAGGTAGGCTTCGGGCGAAATAAACGGCTCGGCACAGGGCGCTCCCACCCTCACCCCCGCCCTCTCCCTAGGAGGGAGAGGGAGTAATGCAAAGCCGCGTGCCGCCCTCTATGATCCTGCTGCCATGGAATCCGTCGGCCAAGCCGTTCAAATCCTCCGCAACGGCGGGCTCGTCGCCTTTCCCACCGAGACCGTTTACGGTCTCGGTGCCGATGCGACCAATTCCGCGGCCGTCCGCCGAATTTTCGCGGCCAAGGGTCGGCCGCCTACCAATCCGCTCATTGCCCACGTTGCGGACGAGAAAATCGCCCGGCGATTCGCGGCGGAGTGGCCGGACGCGGCGGCGCGCCTTGCAAAGAAATTCTGGCCCGGTCCGCTCACGCTCGTCGTCCGCAAGGTGCCCTCCATCGCGTCCGAAGTCAGCGCCGGCCGCGGCACGGTCGGCCTCCGCGCGCCCGACCACCCGGTTGCGCTTGAGATGCTGCGGGCGTTCGGCGGCGCGGTCGCCGCGCCCAGCGCCAACCGCTCCACGCGCGTCAGCCCCACTACCGCGCAGCACGTGCGAGACGAGCTCGGGGACGCGGTGGATCTGGTTCTTGACGGGGGGGCGTGCCGCGTGGGCATCGAATCGACCGTGCTCGATCTCACCGGCGGCGTGCCGATCATCCTGCGACCCGGCACGGTCACGCGCGAGGAGATCGAATCGGAGATCGGGCGCGTGGACGCCTTTCATGGTTCGCTGGATGCCCGCCGAGTCGCGGCGAGCCCTGGACAGCATGCGATTCATTACGCCCCGCAAGCCGCGGCGTACCGTTTTTCGCGCGACGATCTTGGGGCGGTGGTCCGCTGGCTGGATGATAACGCGGGAGAAAAAGTGACGATGCTCTTTGTGGGAGACGCGCCGGCCGCGCTGCGAGAGATCGCGACTCATTCGTCGATCGAAGCGCCTCCGACTCCCGACGGTTATGCGCGGACGCTTTATGCGGGGCTGCGCCGGCTTGATCTACCGGGCGTGCGGGCGATTCTTGTAGAAATGCCGCCAGACACTCCCGAATGGACTGCGGTGCGGGACCGCATCGCGCGGGCCACCAAACCTCTGCCCGGTGAATGACTCGGTTCTGCACGCGGCGTTCGCGAAACCGCAAGCGGCGGAGGGGGCAGGCGTGCGTGTGTCGATTACTGTTCACGGGGGTTGGAACGTATCGCCCTGAGGCTGCCCTCACGCTTCGTGCCATTCGATCAATCCGCCATCGATATTGACTTGCCGGAGCTCGTGCCATTCGTCAGGGTTTTGCAGGCGCAGGGCGGCGCGCACGGCGTCGATCGCGTATTCGGCGTGGCGCAGTTCTTCCGACGCCTCGGCGCTTAATCGCTCGCCTTCGCCGTCGGCGTGCATGAGGAGGGACCAGCGGCCGAAGATCATGGCGAAATCCGAGAATGCGGGGGCCGGCATGAACTCGCCGAATCCCCAGCCGCCGTCGCGGCCTTTGAACGTGACGGCACCCACCTCTTTATCGTTTAAATACAACGTCCCGCACCGCCAGGGACTTTGATGGGCGGGATGAGAATTTGTGGTATGAACAATCATGACGGACACCTCGGATGCCAAAACGGCGGGCGGCCCGATTCGTTCGCGGTGGGGGTGGTTCATCCACGGCAGGCGGAGGTTGGCCATCGGGCACCAAGAATGCTATGCCCGAAATCCGGCCCAGTCGTCGCGAATAATTGCCTAAACGCAGGATATGCCGAATGGATTATGTTGGTCGATCCCCGATCTTTGCGCCTTGAAGCGAAGCATTTCGCGCTTGGCGGTGCGGTCCTTACAATCCGCCGCCATGCGCACACTCACCGCTGGCCGACTCTTTATTTTCTTCTTCCTGTGTGCGCTCCCGGGATGCAGCAATGTGAACGTCGAGAAGAACCCGGCGACAGTGATGCCGGGCGAGCGGGTGAAGAACCACACGCGGGCGGCGGTCTTCGCGGACGTGTCGCTCCCGCAGCACGCGGCCTCCCGGGGCGTGGAGATCGAACGGACCGTCGAGCCGCGCGAGAACGGCCGCCCCCCCAACCCCAACGCCGCGACGCTTCCCGCGGACACCAATGGCGTGTTCGTCGGGCTCGCGCTCAGCGGCGGCGGGTCGCGGTCGGCGAACTTCGCCGCGGCGTGCATGTTTCAGCTCCAGCGCACCGGCCTGCTCAAGCACGTTGATTACATTTCCTCCGTCAGCGGCGGCTCATTGACTGCCGCGTATTACTGCACCAGCGGCGCCGAGTGGAACCCCGCCGCGGCCCAACAAAAACTTACCCAGTCATTCGCCTCGAGCATGATCGGGCGCACAATGCTCCCGTGGAATCTTGGCGCGTTTTTCTTTAGCGATTGGGACCGCAGCGACGTGCTGGCCGGCGTGTTCCGCGACCGGCTTTTCAGCCGCGACGGGCGGGAACTCACTTACGCCGACCTCCGCACCGACCGCCCGCGGCTGCTGATCAACGCCACCGATCTGCAATCAGGCCGGCGGTTCGTATTCTGCAACGAATCCTTCGACGAACTTAATTCCGACCTGTCGCGCTATCCGATTTCGTACGCCGTAACGGCCAGCGCCGCCATCCCGGTCGTGCTGCACCCGGTGACGCTGCGTGATTATTCGACGACATTCTTCCAGTACCGCCACCTGATCGACGGGGGCATGGCGGACAATCTGGGCATTCAAACGTTAATCGAGACGTACGCCGCCCAGATCGAATCGGCCCGCCGGGCCGGCCAGCCCAACCCTTACCCGCGGGGCGCGGTGTTCATCATCGTTGACGCCCATACCGACTTTAACGCGATGCTGTCGGCGAAGAGCGACGTGGGCGTCCTCACGAGCCTCGAGGCCGCCGCGGGGTTGACCGGCTCTGCCCTGCTCAACAAGATCAGTTCCGCTACGCTCGCCGAGACAATCGTCGGCTACAGCCCCGACGAGCAAAAAGTGAAGGAGCTGCGCGCCGAGCTTAAGCAACTCAATGACGAGGGCTACGTCCGCATCGCCGACCGCGCCGGGCATCCCGTCCACGTCCTGTATTTCTCCCTTAACCAGGTCAATGGCCTGCCCAATCTCCCCTTCGGCAACTTCAGCGAAAGCGTCAACAGCATCAGCACCTATTTCAACATCGCCCCCACCGAGACCTACGAGCTGTACCAGGCCGCGGAACTGCTGATGAAGCACAAGTTCGAGGAAAAGGTCCGCGGTGTGGTGGACGAAATCGAAGGCCGCGCCGCCGCCACGCAGCCGACGACGAAATCGGGGCCGTGATACGCGGCGGGGCATGAAACGTGAAACGTGAAACGTGAGAAGACCTCGGAAAGCAGAGTCTTCTCACGTTTCACGTCTTCACGTTTCACGAGCCACGTTTCACGTTTGCCGCGCCGCCACCGCGTTCACTCCGCCCTCCCGCGCCAACACCACCACGTCGTCGGGGTGAAGTTGACAAAACACGCGATCGCCCTGGTGGAAGGCCTCCTCGGCGGCGCTCTGGTTGGCGACGATGGCGGTCAGCTCGAATCCCCCGGCGGTTTGCAGGAGCAACTGATCGGTCGCGCCGCGGAAAATTTCCTCGTGGACCGTGGCTTCCAAAACATTTTCCCCCGCCGGGCGGCGGCTGCTGAGGCGGATCTTTTCCGGGCGGATCGAGAGCAGCGTCGTTCCCTCTGCCGCGAGGATTTCCCCCGCGACCGTCAACCCCACGTCGCCCCGGCAGAGCACTTGCGCCCAAGCGCCGACACAGGAAAGCACCCGCGCCTCCAGGATGTTCGCCTGTCCGATGAAGTCGGCGACGAACGGCGTGCGCGGGCGGTGATAGATCTCCTCGACGCCGCCGATCTGCTCGATCTTTCCCTTGTTCACCACCGCGATCCGGTCGGACATGACCAGCGCCTCTTCCTGGTCATGGGTGACGAAGAGGAAGGTGATCCCCAGCCGCGTTTGCAGGCGCTTGAGCTCGATCTGCATCGACCGGCGGAGCTTCGCATCGAGCGCCGCCAGCGGCTCATCGAGCAACAGCACCTTGGGCTCGCAGACAAGTGCGCGGGCGAGCGCGACCCGCTGCCGCTGGCCGCCGGAAAGTTGAGCGGGCTTGCGCTGCTCGAACCCGGCAAGCGAAACCATCTCAATGGCCTCGGCGACGCGACGGCGGATTACGTCCCCGGGCGTCTTCTTCATCTTCAGTCCGAATGCGACGTTGTCCGCCACGCTCAGATGCGGAAAGAGCGCGTAGCTCTGGAAGACCTGATTCACGTCCCGCCGGTACGGCGGCAGCGCGGTGACGTCCTGGCCCGCCAGGTGAACGGAGCCTTCGGTGGGTGTCTCGAAGCCGCTGATCATCCGCAAAAGCGTGGTCTTCCCGCAGCCCGAGGGGCCGAGCAGCGTGAGGAATTCGCCCGCCCGAATATCGAGATCCACCCCGGCCACGGCGACAAACCCGCCGAACCGTTTGGTGACGTTGCGAAGCTCGACCATTTTGTCCATCAGGAGATCCTTTCAGTATTGAGGGATCAGGGATCAGGGATCAGGGGTCAGGGTTCGGGGTTCGGGGGACAGAGAGAGGAACGCGCCGACTTTGGCATTTCCTGAACCCCGATCTCTGAACCCTACGTCGTCTTCTCACGCCGCGTGAACAGGAAGAAGGTTGCGATGAAACCCACGAGCAGCACCATTCCCAGGGCCGAACCGAACGGGAGGTTGCCGCCAGAGCCGAATTGATCTTCGATGACGTCGCCGATCAGATAGACCGTGCCGCCGCTCATCACGTGTGTGACGGCGAACATCGCCACCGCCGGCACGAACACCATCAAGACCCCCGCCCCCACGCCCGGCATGGTGAGCGGCAGCACGACCCGTACGAAGGTCCGCGCGGGCCCCGCGCCTAAATCCGATGCGGCTTCGAGCAGGGATTCGTCGAGTTTTTCGACGCTGCCGTAGACGGGGAGGATCATGAAAGGGAGGTACGTGTAGACGAGCACGATCATCACCGCGGCGGGCGTGTGCAGGACTTCGAACTTATCGTTCAGCAGCACGGGGATGATTTGGAGCGCGCGGAGGAGTGTGTTAAGCACGCCCTGGTGGTCAAGGATGGTGGTCCAGGCGAAGGTGCGGATGAGGAAGCTTGTCATGAAGGGGATCATGATGAGCATCAGCAAGCGATTGCGCCGCCCCGCGGGCGCCCGGCCAATATGGTACGCGACGGGGTAGCCGATGAGCGCGCAGAGGATGGTGGTGAGCCCGGCGTACGCCGTGGATCGGGCGAAATTCCCCAGGTAATCCGGCGAGAATGCCAGCGCATAGTTGCCAAGGGTAAAGACGCGCTCGACCTCGGAATACCCGGCGTTCTTGAAAAAGCTGTAGACGAAGAGCATCCCGGTGGGGACGACGACGAACGCCGCGAGCCAGACGAGCAGCGGGGAAAACGCCACCCACGCCCGCCAGCCAGGACGGCGGGTGGACTGGGGGCTTGCAAGCGTTGTGGAGGTCATCAGGAAACTCCATTAGTCAGGAAACTTCTGGTCCCCTCTCCCCGAGTACCCCCGAGTGCGAGGGAGAGGGAGTGGCCACCGCGTAAGAGCGGCGCTTCTTTGTCATTAACTGCGCAACTCGGTCATCAGCACCGAAACGTCCGCGTTGGCTTTGCCGATGTCGCGGAACAACTCCAGGTTCCCGGCGTCCGGCGGGTAGCTCGCCGGGTTCGCCCGCTGCCCGTCGCTCAGCAACTTGCGGGCGGCGGCGTTCGGGTTGGTGTAGGGGAATCTATCAGAGATGATTTTGCTCACCTCCGGCCGCAGGATGTAATTGATGAACTGCATCGCGGCACCCTTGTTTTTCGAGCCGGCGGGGATGCACAGATTGTCGATGAAGCGGTGCGCGCCTTCCGCCGGGAGCACGTACTTGAAGCGTTTATCCTGATCCATCAGCTTCGCGGCTTCGCCGCTGTAGACAATGCCCAGATCGACTTCGTCGCGGATCAACAGGGCCTTGGGGTCGTCGGAATTGAAGAGTTTCACCATCTTGACCCACTCGCGCAGCATCGGCTTGACCTTCGCAAGGTTCTCGGGCGTCACGTCGTTGATCGCGATTCCGCGGGTCGCAAAGGCCCATGACACCATCTCGCGGTTGTCTTCCAGCGCGATGATGCGCTTGCGATACTTCTCCTGGAATACGTCCGCATAGCCGCGAACGGGCTCTTTCACCTTGTCGGTGTTGATGATGATGCCGACGGTGCCGCTCATGTACGGGACCGAGTATTGGTTGCCCGGGTCGTAGGCGAGATTGCGGAACTCCGGCAGCAAGTTCGAGAGATTTGGAATTTGGGCCAGATCGAGCGGCGCGACCATTTTCCGCTTGATCAGGTGCTCGACCATGTACTCCGACGGCTGAATGATGTCGTACTGCGCCGACCCCGGCGCGAGCTTGGCGAGCATCTTTTCGTTGGTGTCATAGACTTCATAATCCACAGGGATGCCGGTCTCCTTCGTGAAGCCGTCGATCACTTCCCTGGGCACGTATTCCGACCAGGCGAAAAGGTGGAGTGTGGGCGCGGTTGCCGCGGACGATTTATCGCGGTGGCAGCCTGCCAGGCAGATTGCAAATGCGAACAGGAGACAAAGGTGTTTCATAGTTTCTCCTACTTCCTCTCTCGCAGGGAGCGGCCGGGTGAGGGTGGGAAGTGTGGTATTCCGTGTATGTGACGATTGTGAAAGGCGTGCTCTCGCCCTGCCCTCTCCTTAGGAGGGAGGGGGAGTTTGATTTCGCCGCCGCACGCCGTCCGCGGCCAACGTCAGCACCGCCGTGGCAACGACGATCACGGTGGAGATCGCGTTGAGCTTGGGGCTCAGGCCCTGCCTGATCTGATTGTAAATCATCACGGGCACAGTCTGCGATCGCGCGCTGGACGTGAAAAACGTGACGATGAACTCGTCGAGCGAGAGCGTGAACGACAGCATCGCCCCGGCGACGATGCCCGGCATCAAGTACGGCACGATCACCTTCACGAATGCCCGCGCGGGCGTCGCGCCAAGATCGAGGGCGGCTTCTTCCAGCGATGGATCGAGCCCTGCCAGCCGGGCCTGCACCGCGGCCATTACGAACGGAAAGCAAAACGTAACGTGCGAGATCACCACCGTCGCGTAGCCTAGATCCAATCCTACCTCGCGGAACAGGAGCATGAAGCTTACGCCCATGATGATCTCCGGCACGACCATGGGCAGCACCGCCAGCGTCGTCGCGGCGCGGCCGGCGGGAAAGCGGTAGCGGTGCAGCAGCCACGCCGCGGTCGTCCCGAGGACGACCGAGATCGCGGTCGTGACCGTGGCGATGATGAGACTGTTCTGCAGGGCAGTCAGGAGGATATCGTCGCGCCAGATCTCGGCGTACCAGCGAAGGGTGAAACCCCTCCAGACGCCATAGATTGTTGAGTTGTTAAACGAGTAGACGATGAGCAGGAGAATGGGCAGGTAGAGGAACGCCATGACGGCGGCCGTCCAGAGGGCGAGAAGTCGGCGGGCGAGTTTGTTGCCGGGGGGCGGTGGGTGGGCCATTTTTTCGTTCAGGTGCTCCTTCCGTTTGCAAAATTACGACGCGGAAATGTAACAATCGCCGCGCGCCACGCAACATAAAAATCTGTGGTAAATTTATAGCCGGAGTCGAAGTGAAATCCGAATTCCGAATCCCCGAAATCCGAATCAAATCCGAATGACGAAATCCCAAGTCCGAAGAGAAGACTTTACCGTGAAGCGACGAAGAAAGGCTTGAGCCACGAATGAACACGAATTCAATCTAATTCGTGTTCATTGGCGGCTCCCTCCGATTTTGGATTTCGTCATTCGGATTTGATTCGGATTTCGGGGATTCG
>JAQGHP010000001.1 GCA_028288775.1 Phycisphaerales bacterium
TTCAGTCTTTCGCCCATACGGGAAAACTTCTCGCGATAAGAGAGTTTTCCTCCCAGACGCCGCCTCAACTCGAAACGTGCCATGCTTCACCTGCAGAGGATTGCCAACGAGGTAACGGGGCCGAACACTCGGTCCACGACGTTCCCGATTTTTGCTGATTGATTAGTTGCCCGCTTTGTGTCGCTGCGAGGGGCCTTTAACAAAGCGGATGCCGCAACCAGAAAAACACCCCGACGGGCGCGCGGCGTGTCCAAGTGCCGCGCGGCGTTTCGCCCCGATGTGTCAAGAAGCAAGCAATCGCAAGCCCATGCCGCGAGCCTGCGCACCCTCTCGATGCGCCTCAGGAATTGGTGCCGATTCTGGGGGGCTGGTGGGAGGGCGTGCGCGTGCCGCGATTCGGGCACTTACCCTTTCACCGCCAACACTTCCGACGGGCCGGCGGCATCACGCGCCATGCTTATCCGATGTCCGGTCAGACGATGTCGTCTCGATCCGCCGCGACGCTCTTGGTGCCGCGACGCATGCGTAACAATTTGGCGGCATTTGCCTACTTATTATGACGACGAGAAAAATGTGTGGCAATTTGCAACCACAGTATTCGCAAGGAATAATGTTCGATGCCCGCATGCGCCGCTGCGCGCGAAACCGGCAGGGCGCACCGGTGGCGGTATACGTTGCCTTCTCCTTGGGCAGCCCCTTGCGTCGATACCTTCCGCTGCGTCATACTATCGCCGTTGGTATTCCCTTTGCCCTTGCATCCGCGGGCACTCCGCAAGGGTGGGGCGGGCTGCGGATTTTACCGAACTGTCATGGCCGATCACCCGGTGGCGGAAACAACGTCGCTTCGCATCCTCGTCATCGACGACGAGGCCAACATCCGCTTTGCCCTTGCGATGTGCCTGGAATCGGCGGGGCACAAGGTCGTCGCCCAGGGGACAATCGAAGGCGCGCTGTCGGAAACTTCGCGGCAGGCGTTCGACCTGATCTTTCTCGACGTGAGGCTCGGAAACGACAACGGCCTCGATTACATCCCCGCTCTCCTTCAGGACAACCCGTGGGTGCGCATCGTCGTCATCACCGCGTACGCGTCGATCCAGACGGCCGTCGAGGCGATGAAACTCGGCGCCAGTGATTACCTTCCCAAGCCTTTCGAACACGCCCAACTGCTGCTGCTCACCCGCAAGGTCGCCGAGCGACGGCAGCTCGAACGCAAGATGGACGCCCTGCAGCGAACCCTCGGATCCATGGACCCGGAGTGGGATTTCCCGACCTCGAGCCCCGTGTGGCAGGACGCCCTCGAGGTCGCACGCCGCGTCGCGGCGAGCAACGTCGCGGTCCTCGTCCGCGGGGAACCAGGCACTGGCCGCGGACGCCTCGCGCGCGCCATCCACGCCTGGAGCGGGCGGCCGAACGGCCCGTTCACTTCAGTCTCCTTGCGTGGCCGTTCGTCCGACGAAGTGGAGATGGAAATTTTCGGCGACCGCGCGGAACGCGGTGGAACAGTCGGCGGCGCGGTGGCGATGTGCCACGGTGGGACGCTGCTGCTCGAGGAAGTGGGGACGCTTCCGCTCAATCTACAGCCGGCGCTCGTCGCCCTGCTCCGGGACAAGGAGTTCGAGCGGCCCGACGCACTCGACCGCCGACCGATCGACGTCCGCGTCATCGCGACGAGCGATAGCGACCTTGAGCCGCTCGTCGTGTCGGGCAAATTCCGGACGGATCTGCATTCGGCGTTGAACGTGATCCGGATCGACGTCCCGCCGCTCCGCGAGCGCGCCGAGGATGTGCCCATGCTGGCCGGCCGATACCTCGCCCACTTCGCGCGCGAACACCACCGGCATATCGTGGCGTTCACGCGGGACGCCTTGTTTCTCCTCAAGGCGCATGATTGGCCCGGCAACATCCGTGAGCTGAGGAACGTGGTGGAGCGCGCCGTCCTGGTTTGCGACTCCGACCAGATCGGCCTGAAGCACCTGCCGGCTGAATTGATCAGCGGCAAAGTTACGGGCTCGGGCGAAGCGGTGGCGGGCCATGCGATCGGCGACCTCGTTCCGCTGAAGGTGATCGAGGAGGCGCACATCCGCCAGGTGCTCGTCGCCGCCCGGACGACCCGCCGGGCCGCCGCGATCCTGGAGATCGACCCGAGCACCCTTTTCCGGAAGTTGAAGGGCTACCGTTACGACGAGGAGCCGGCTGGTGACAAGCCTTCGCAATAAGCTGTGGCTGGGGTTTGGCAGCCTGTCGGCGATCCTCGCGGCGGTCGGCGTCCTGAGCATCGTTTTCCTGGCCAGGTACACGCACACGCTCGAACGGGTGCTGAGAGATAATTACGACAGCGCTGTATACAGCGACGGCATGAAGCAGTCGCTCGACGAACTCGATTTCCGCGCCCAGCGGATGATCTGGGAAGAGCCCGCCGCCCTCCGGATGGACCCTGCGGCGCCGCAAGCCCGGTTCGAGCGGTTCCTGCGCGAGCAGCTCGGAAACTGCAACCTGCCCGGGGAATTGGAAACGACGCAGCGCGTGGCCGATGAATGGAAAGAGTACCGCGCGCGGTACGCCGCATTCGATGCCGTCGCCGCAGGGCAAAGGGCCGGGCTTTACCGGCGGGACTTGTTGCCCCGATACAAGGAACTGAAACAAGACGCCCAGGGCATCGCCGACATGAACGTCTCGAGCATGGTCTCGGCGGACGGCCGGGCCAGAAGAACGTTAATACACGTCCGCAATGCCTTGCTCATTTTGGTGGTGGCCGGCATCGTGTTGGCCGCCCTCGTACTCTGGACGGCCACGCTGACGATCTTCCGGCCGCTGAAGGACCTTACCCGCTCGGCCCGGCAGATCGAATCGGGCGACCTCGAACAGGACCTCGATCTCCCGGCCCGCCCGCGCGATGAAATCGGCATTCTCATCGACGCGTTCAACTCCATGGCGTCGCGGCTGCGTGAATTCAAGCGGATCGATCACGACCGCCTCATCCGTTCCCAACAGACCACGCAACTGGCGATCGACAGCCTTCCCGATCCGGTGTTCGTCATCGGGCCCGAAGGCCTCGTCGAAATTTCCAACACCGCGGCCCGGTCGCACTTCGGCATCGAGCCCGGTCGGGACGTCGCCAGCCTCGGACTCAACTGGCTTTTACCCCTTTATGAAGAGGTGAAGCTTCATCATAAGGCTGTGGAGCCGGTCGCTTATCGCTCCGCAATCCAGCTATTCATCAACGGCGAGGAGCGATTTCTGCTTCCCAAAGCCGTGCCCATGTCCAGCCCGGACGACAGACAAGTCGGGGTCACGACGATTCTGGTGGACGTCACGCGCTTTCGGCACATGGACGAGGCGAAGAGCAGTCTCGTCGCGACGGTCTCGCACGAGTTAAGAACGCCGCTCACCTCGCAACGATTAGTGCTCGGCTTGCTGCTGGAGACGGTCGGCCCCTTGTTGATCGCGAGCCAGCGGCGGTTGCTTGAAGTCGCCAAGGCCGACAGCGATCGGCTCTATCGGACGATTGAGGATTTGCTGAGCATCAGCCGGATGGAGGCCGGCCGCGCCCAGTTCCAGTTTCGGCCGATGGCGCCCCGTGAAATTGTCGACGCGGCGGTTGACGCGTTACGCCCCTTGTTCGCCGATAAGTCCCTGAACTTGACGGTCCGTGCGCCCGCGGACCTGCCTCGCGTGCGCGCCGATGCGCCGTCGATCTTCTCCGCCCTCACGAACCTGGTCTCCAACGCACTCAAGTTCACCCCGGCGGGGGGGCGCGTCGTCGTGGCTGCCGAAAACGAGGACGGCCGCGTGTCGTTCGCCGTGACCGACTCGGGCCCGGGCGTGCCCGAAGAATTTCGCGCGCGCATCTTCGAGAAGTTTTTTCGGGTGCCGGTTTCCTCGGGCCCGACCGGCGCCGGGCTCGGGCTTGCCATCGCGAAACAAATCATCGACGCCCACGACGGCCGCATCGAGTTCAATTGCCCCCGGGAAGGCGGCACCGAGGTTCGTTTCTGGCTTCCGTGCGAAAAACCCACGTCGTCCCGGCCCCGGCAACTCGCCAATTGATTCTAAAAAGCTTGCGAGCTACGGCTGCATCAGCGCGGCCCCGGCGCGGTATATATTTCGGGTGCTTCGTTTGCGCCCCGCTATTTCGACGTCGGCACCAACGGCTCGGCCCAATATTTTTCGCGACGTCGGCCTATTCGCTAGCATGTTATTTCAACACGGACAACCCGCATGACCCCGACCGACCTCATTCGCCTTCAACAACGCCGCACCTTCCTCGGCCAGGCCGCCCGTGGCGTCGGGGCGATGGCGCTCGCCTCTCTACTGAATCCGCATCTCCTCCGCGCTGCGGATGCTGCATCGAATCCGGTACAAGTCGCCGGCGGCGGAAAGCTGCCGCACTGGCGCGGGATCGTTCATCCGCTGCACTTTCGGCAGAAGGCCAAGCGCGTGATCTGGCTGACGATGGCCGGCGGGCCGTCGCACCTGGAGACGTTCGACCACCGCCCCAAGCTCGCCGAGATGCACGGCAAGCCGATGCCCGAGAGCTTCACCAAGGGCCAGCCCATCGCGCAGCTCCAGGGTGCGCAGCTTAAATGCTTCGGCCCGCAGTGGCAGTTTAAGAAATTCGGAAAATCGGGTCAGGAAATCTGCGAGCTGCTCCCGAACATCGGGAGCGTCGCCGACGACATCTGCATCATCCGCTCGCTGACCACCGAGGCGATCAACCACGACCCCGCCCACACGTTCATGAATACCGGCACCACCATCTCCGGCCGGCCGAGCATGGGGGCATGGGCAACATACGGCCTGGGGAGCGATTGCGAGAATTTGCCGGGGTTCGTCGTGCTCACCAGCCAGGGTCGCGGCGGGCAGAACCAGCCGATCTCCGCACGCCAGTGGGCGAGCGGGTTCCTCCCCAGCCGTTTCCAGGGCGTGCAGTTCCGCGGGCAGGGCGACCCGGTGCTCTACCTGGGCCGCCCGGCAGGCGTTAGCCCGTCGCGGCAGCGCGACGTTGTCGATGCGATCGAAAAACTCAACGAACAGGAGAACGCGGTCGTTGACGATCCGGAAATCGCCACGCGCATCAATCAATATGAGATGGCCTTCGCGATGCAGAGCAGCGTGCCGGAGCTGATGGATTTGTCGAAGGAGCCGCAGCAAATTCTCGACCTCTACGGCACGAAGGGCGCGGACGGCTCATTCGCCGCCAACTGCATCATGGCCCGCCGCCTGGCCGAACGCGGCGTGCGGTTCATCCAGCTCTATCACCGCGATTGGGACCATCACGGCAATCTCAAGAACGACATCAAGCTGAAAGCCGAGGAGGTGGACAAGGCCACCGCCGCGTTGATTACGGATCTAAAAAACCGCGGCATGCTCGACGAGACGCTGGTGGTATGGGGCGGCGAGTTCGGCCGCACGCCCATGGCCCAGGGCGACGGCCGCGATCATCACATCAAGGGCTTCAGCATGTTCGTCGCCGGCGGCGGCATGCAGGGCGGCATCACCCACGGCTCAACCGACGACCTGGGCTACAACGCGGTCGAAGACGTCTGCCCCATCCACGACCTGCACGCCACGATGCTGTACCTCATGGGCGTGGACCACAAGCAGCTCACGTACAAGTTCCAGGGCCGCGACTTCCGCCTGACGGACGTGTTCGGGAACGTGGTACACAAGATTTTGGCATGACACGAAGGCGAAGAGGCCGCGACGCCACGAAGACGGCCGCGATGAATGCGGGGAAGTGTCGCCACAGATGGACACAGATGAACACAGATGAGGGCTGCTTCTGTGGCGTGGGCGGCCCGCCTCTGCCGTGGCATGGGCCTGCATCTGCCGTGGCATGGGCGGCTCGCCCATGGTCACGGCACCCCGTGACGTTCGATCCGTACCCGGATCGAAGAAGGCAAGAGCGCAGCGACCCTCTTCGCGCGTATCCGCGCCACGAACTAAACCAATGGCACGGATGAGGTCGCTGCGCTCGGGCTTTCTTCGGCCCGGGCTACGGCTCGACTGAGCTCGCCGAAGTCCGGCCGAACGTCACCGAGTACGGTGACCCATGGGCGGGCCGCCCATGCCACTGGACAGGCGAGCCGCCCATGCCACGGCAGAAGCGGGGCGCCTTTGCTACTGCAATCGCCCCCATCTGTGTTCATCCGTGTCCATCTGTGGCGACCCCTGTTTGGCATTTCTTCGCGGCTTCGTATTCTCTTCCCGCAAGAGGCGCATATTTTTTGTTGAGCGCTGCCGGGGGGATCGGATAGCTTTCCGCCTCGAAGGGCCGCGTGGGGCCTCGTTCTTGAGGAGCGGCGGAGGAACGTCATGGCCATCACACTCACCTGTCCTTCCTGCGGGAAACGTTCATCCGTCGCGGACCAACACGGCGGTAAGCGCGTGAAATGCCCGCATTGCGCGGGTGTGATCGTCGCGCCCGCCGGGCCGGCGGCGCAAGCGCCGTCGGCCGCGGTGCGCTCCGAGCACGCCGCGCCACAGGGCGGC
>JAQGHP010000022.1 GCA_028288775.1 Phycisphaerales bacterium
CGGGGCCACGAGTTGGGGCAGGGGGAGCAATTCCACCGGCGCGTTTTCCTCTCCGAGCTTCGTGTACGCCACGACACTGTTCGTCGTTCCCAGGTCGATTCCAATCGCGTATTGCGCTGCCATTTCGTCCTCAATCGGGGTCATGCGGCGAACTTCTGTCTGATGAGACGGGATTATACGCGGACCGTGGTGCCTACGTTATGGGCGATGCCCATTCAGTGGGCGCGGTTACAGGGCAGGCTTAAGCCTTCGAGCCTGCGCAGGAATTAAATACTTAAGCGATGAAGTCACAACATGCTCCGCGGAAATTAATGTCAACAAATGCGTGCGCCGTGTGTACGCCCGGCCCGCCGTGACCCGCGCGCGGAACATTTATGAATATTAAGAACGGTCGTAAATCCTTGTGTGGCGCGGGGATTGCGGGCTGTGCGGGGGAACTTTTGACGCCTAAGGGATTTGGGTTCACGCACTCACCTTTCAAACTGCAAACACGCACGGACGCACATGTTTCATCATTCACCCCGCATTTCAGTCATCACCCCTGCCTACCGCTCGCAGGACACGCTCCCCGCGGCCTTGGGTAGCCTTTTGGCACAGGACGAGTGGAGGTGGGAGTCGATCGTCGTGGACGATGGGTCGCCCGATGATTCGGCGGGAATAGTCGAACGCCATGCCCGGGACGACATGCGGTTCCAATTGGTGCGGCAGAAGAACGCCGGGGCTTGCGCCGCCCGCAATGCGGGCCTCGCGGCCGCGCGCGGGACGTTCGTATTATTTTTGGATGCTGATGACTGGCTGGAACCTCGGGCGCTTTCGGCGCTGGTGGACGCGTGCAAGGGCCGCCGGCGGATCGCCGCCCACGGCTCGTTCCGTTACGCGAAGCCGGACGGCAGCCCCACGTTCTGGACCGGTGGAGATCCGGGCGGCAAGCCCCTCTTCTCGGCGCTGGCGGCCACGAACCTTCTTTCCGTCCCATCGTGCATGATGCTCCGCCGATCGGTGCTAGACGAGGTGGGCGATTTTGACCCGACCCTCGCCCACTGCGGCGATTGGGATTTGTGGGGCCGTGTGGCCCGCGTCGCGGGGCCGGGGCAGACGCAATACATCGACCGCTGCGTGACGGGGTATCGCATGCGGCCGGCGAGCCTGAGCCGCAATCCGCAGACGCTGCTGCGGGACGCTCGGGAAGTGCTCGGCCGATTGCACGCCGCCGACCCCCGCGTGGCGCGCCCGGCCCACGCCTTTGCTGCCGGCGCTCCGTCCGCCGAGCTGTCCGAACGCATTGCCGGCTTCGCGCTGTACTCGGCGGGGCTTTCCCTGGCCATGGGGGATGCTTCCACCGGCGAGGCGATTCTCGATTCGGTTGATCCCTGGCCCAAGCTGCATCCGAACGACGCGGCGGGCTTCCTACTGTACGCAATGTGCTTCGCCCGCTGCCGCCCGCCACGTGAGGCGGGGGTGTTGTGGCCAGAGCTGCGCGGGCCCGCTCGTGATTTGCTCGAATCGCTGGAATCCCGCGCCCGGGTTCCTGGGCTCGCGGAGCAGATCATGGACGTCATGAGCGAATTGAGCGACGCGGCGATCCCCCGCATCGCCCGGCCGGTGGTCGAGCCCGTGCTGGCCGCCCGACGTTGCACAGATACCTTGGCGTTCGAATACCTCCGAAACCTGGCGCGGATGGATCACGGCAACTGCTTCGCGCAGTGAACGCTGGAGGGCTGCGACTATGCCGCCCCATCCTCAATTTGGCCCTTTGGAAAAAACACGTCCCTCTATATATATAGCAAAAGGTTTACATTTTGAGACGCAACTCTTTGCCGCATCTGGCGCAAGAGCGCTCTGCCTGCCCGTTTGAAAATCACACCAATATCTCGGGGGCAAGCGATCTTTCGTTTTGTAGTAAAGGTTCGCAGATAGATAAGGGTCCGTTCCGATTACCCGGTCATGCCAACTCCACCTCGGCCGGCGCAACGACGCGCGCTGCGGCGGTCGAACCCGTCCATTCGGGAAGTTGCACCTTCTCGGCCTCCCACCCCTGATGGCGCAGCGTGCCGCGGAACGGTGGCTGGCCCGTGACGTTCCCCGTGAGCCGCACGCGGGCGGCATCCGCGCCCACGGCGACGGTGACGGCAGCGCCCTCGGTTTCGGTCATGACGGGGCGCAACGTGAAGATCCGCTCCAGCGCCGCCGCGGCGTCGCGGTGGACGTCGCGGACGGCGGCGCCGACCTGTGCATCCTCGTAAGGCGCGATGTTCTCCTTTAGGAAATCCACCAGCCGGGCTTCGCGCTGGAGAACCGCGATCAGCGTGAGCGCCTCGCTACGCGGCGGCTCGGTTCTTGGCGCGGGCGTCGCCGCGGGCCGAACGGCTGTCGTGGGGGAAGGCGGCGCAACCGCCCCCGGCGATGGCGGCGCGGTGGCGCCGCCCTCCAGAAGCAGTCTCGCGCGGTCGGCGAAATCCTGATCTTTAAGTGCGCGGAAAAAAAGTCGAAACGCGGTGCCGATTCGTGCCATGTCGGTCGTCCTTCCCTGTCTCAGCGGAAGCATCGCAATGCTTCGCGGACATCTTAGGGGCACGCAACCGCGCGGCAAGCGCGGGAGTGATTGACCGCGGCTTGACGATCGGCTCGCGGTAATCTCCCTCTCTCGTACTCGGGAGAGGGCGGGGCGAGGGGCCGGGCGTGAAGTTGTGTGATTCGCAAGAAGACCATGTAGGGTGGGTGTACTCGCCCACCGTTTGACTCAACGGCGGACGAACGGTGGGCGGGTACACCCACCCTACATTGTGCGGAATTCCGGCGCAACTCGGGCGCTTCGCCCCTCACCCTATCCCTCTCCCCCGAGTACGAGGGAGAGGGGACCGGAATGCCCGTACCCTCACCTTTTGAGAGTAAGTTCCGTGTAGAGTTCTACGTGCCGACGGGCGACGGATTCCCACGAATAATCTTGCGCCATGATCCGGGCGTTTGTGCCCATGTCGCGGGCTACGCGCGGATCGGCGAGCATTTTCCCGAGCGCCCCTGCCAGACTCTCGGCGGATTCCTCCGGAACCAGCAGGCCCGTGCGGCCGTCATGCACGAGGTCTTCGATGCCTGGGACCCGGCTGCCCACCACGGGCTTGCCGGCGGCGTACGCCTCCAGCAGCACCAGTGGGAACGCCTCCCAGCCGCGTGATGGCATCGCAATACATAATGCGTTTTGCAGGAGCCAGATTTTCTCCTGCCCATCCCGGCGGCCGACGAAGCGCACGATCGCGGACAGGCCCAGCCGGTCGGCATGGGCCTGTAACGCGGCCTGCTCCTCGCCCGTGCCGGCGATCACGCACTGCATTCCTGGATTGCGCGGAAGTAGCGGGAGCGATTCCAACAGCACGTCCACGCCCTTGCGGCTCTTGAGCCGGCCGAGAAACAAAATGTATTCGCCCGCGCGGATCGCGGGATCGAGCCCGGCGGGACGCTCGGCGGGCGCGGCGAAGGGCTCGAGGTCGATGCCGTTGGGAATGGGCACGATTCTCTTCGCGGCGGGGTGCAGCCGGCGGAAGCCCTCTGTCGTGAAATTGCCGATGGAGATCAGCGCGTCCGCGGCTTCCAGCGCGCGCACGTAGCGCGGCCGCATCCCGAGCTTGGAGATGCGGATGTTTCCCTCCTTCACGTCGCCGCCGTGGCTGGTGATGAGCAGCGGGGCCGCGATCTGGCCTTTGCACAGCGCGCCCAGGTAGCCGGTCGGGTAGACGTCGTGGCAATGCAGCACGTCGAACTTTTCGCGGGCGTAGAGATCGAGAAGCCATCGGCGATAGAACGAGACGAAATGTTTGGTCGAGTAAAAGCGCGGGTGCCTGTGGACGGGGTAGGGAAGCGCGTCGTCGCGCGGGCGAAGCGGCAGCCGCGGGCGCGGGGCGAGCACCATGGGGTGATGGCCCAGGCGAAGGAAATGATGCGCCAGCGCGTCCACCACCGCCTCCTGCCCGCCGAGCTTGGGGAGGGCCGTGGCAGTGTAGAGGCAAATGCGCATTGGGCCGATTCCTTGCATGGCGCGGCGAACGCGCCCGGGTTGCCGCGGATACTACCGGCGGCGCGGAGCGTGGCAAGGTGATCGACCTCGCTTAGTGCGATCCGTCACTCATCGACCTCGGCTCGCGAGCGCTTGATCCCGCAGGCGACGTGCGTCGATGAATGTAATGAGCGGCACCGAGCTGCGACGGAATAACGCGGCGGCCGGTATCGCAGGGAACACGACCTCCCAAACGGAATGGGGAACCGAACCCGATCGTTCTCTGGCCGTATGCTATTGGAGATAAGGCATTTAGCGCTTAGCAATGGGGCCGCCCTGTAGCGAGCCGGGGCGTAGTTTGTCCGGGGGGCCGGAGCGGCTAAAATAGACCAAGCCGCGAGCGATGCGCAACATGATGTGGGATGTCGAGGAAGAAGCAACCGGTGGTGCTCGCGGATGTTCGGAGAGGCACTATGCGTGACGAGCAGTCACAATCGAAGAGCGAAGGAAAGTTGTCCAACAAGGACATCACGCCCGTCCTTAAGGGCTGGGACTATGAGCCCGGTACGATCAACGTGCGCAAAGTGGCCGGGGCGGATGGGTCGCCCAAGCTGCAAATGCGATTGGACCTGGGCCTTTTGCAAATGGAAATGAATGGGCGGCCTGACGGAGTACGGCCGCACGGGTGTGAGTCGTTGCTCGATTACTTCGAGCAGCTACTTGCCGACCATCAGAAGCGGCATGGCAGCGAGCTGGGCTTCCACCTGAGCGGCACGCAGTGCCAGCTCCTCCGCGAGGAGGCGGCGATGGATTACCACCGCTACCTCAGCCTTTTCGTTTTGGAGGACTTCGGCGGAGTCGTCCGCGATACCGACCGCAACCTCCGCGT